>CAYGOX010000037.1:2316-9170 GCA_964351485.1 uncultured Halioglobus sp. | reverse complement strand
CGCCACGCGCTGGTCACCGACGCCCTGTTACAACAGCAGGGCTGGCAACTGGGCCAGACCATTGCCCTGCGCGAGACACCGTTCCAGATCGTGGGCGTGGTCGGCGCAAACGACGCCGCACTCAACGGTGAGTACGGCGACCAGCGCCTGAGCACCGGCGAGCGAGCCGTGTTTGTCCCGCTGTCGGTCGCGCCGCGCTGGGACAGTTCGGCCGGCACGGGTGCGCCGCTCGACGCACTGTACGTCAGGCCGGCCGCGGGCATGACTGCCGGCACCCTGCTCCCGGCACTGCAGAACCTGCTGGGGCAGCCGGATCTCGACCTGCCCGCGCTGTCCTGGGTCATCCCCGACAGCCTGATCCGCAAGGTGCGGGATATGCAGGGTACCGTCGGGCTGACGGTAGGCACGATCGCGGTCCTGGCCCTGGTGCTGGGCGGTACGACACTAACCAGCTTGCTGGTCGCCAACGTGCGCGAGCGGATTGCCGAAATCGGACTGCGCCGCGCCATGGGCGCAACCCAGTGGGACATCGCCACCCTGTTCATGGCTGAGGGATGCGCCGCCACCGTCGGCGCCGCCCTGGTCGGCACCTGCCTGGTGCACGGTGTGCTGTCACTCGACCTGCCGCTGCTGGGGGGACTACCCCTGCAACTGGGCGTAAACAGCCTCGCTCTGCCGGTCCTGTTCGCCCTGGCCCTGGGGGCGCTGTTTTCCGCCTGGCCCGCCCTCTCAGCGGCCCAGATTCAGCCGGCTGACGCCCTGCGCAACGACTGAGCGACACCCGCCTGAAAACCGTGACCCAAACAGGTCATCGGGTCACCAGAGCGGCTCACCTTCGGTTTGCGGCCTCCTGATGCTCACCCCGGCGACAGGCCAATCCGTCTCCTGCGGTGAGCAATGAGACACAAACTAATACTCGAAAGTACCTGAGCTATAACGGCTAACGTTTTGATAAAAATAAAAAAGCCCGCATTTCAAGAATTGAAAGCGGGCTAATAGCCGTATGTTTCGGGGCAGAAACATCGGCCAGGGGACGTGTTAGCACGTGCAGGGAATGCAACGTGCTCAGTAGAAAATAGCCTCTATCGCGCAGATAGCAAGGCCTGCAATGAAAAAAGTTTCAGGGCTTTATTGCGAGCACGTCGGTGTGCAGATGCTCCAGCACTTTCTCTGCTGTGTTACCCAGCAGCCGCGCCTTCACGCCAGTGCGACCGGCGGTCCCCATCACCACGATCTGGGCCCTCACTTTCGCCGCCCGACTGGTGATGACTTTTTCAACAGGACCCCGCTTGGCCTTGAACAGCTTCGCCGGCAGGTTCATTTCGCGGGCCAGTTTGTTGACCTGTGGCTGCATCGACTCCTTGGCCTCGGCCGCGTAACTGGCCGGATCGATAATATCGAGTTCGGCCAGCAGCACAGGGACCTCAATGGCCGTAATGATCTCCAGCGGTGCGTCCAGGGCCTCGGCAAGCGCCTTGCCCGCCTCCAGCACTTTTCGGTTCAGGGCGCGCTTGCGCCGCGAATCGCTGGGCAGGTCGACCGTGACGAGCACGGGCTTGGTGCGGCTCCACTTGTGCTCCGCAACCAGCAGCACCGGCGCGCGGCACTCGCGCAGCAATTGCCAGTCATCGGACCCGGCGACCCGCGCCCCGTCCGCACCACCGGTCTTGACCACCGCGTAGTAGTTGCCGCTGGCACAGCGACTGTTGATCCAGCGCATGGCGTCTTTCGTCCACTCGACGATAACGTTCACCTTCTGACCCTTCGCAGCATGCTCCTTGACCCGCTCGCGAACCGTCGCCTCCTGGTCCCGCATCAACATCTTCTTGATCTTTTCCTGCTGGGCGGTGCTGACATCCAGGCTGCGCAGCGGCGCATTCACAAAGGCGACGATGTCGACCTCCAGCTTCAGGCTTGCGGCGAGTTCCAGGCCCCGGGGCGTTGCATAGCACTTGCCCTCCGGGTCGGCGACGATCAATAGCTTGTTCATGAACTCTTCTCCTTGCGTAGTAGTTCAGATTATATCGACCCAGCGCCCGCTGTCTTGAGTTTTTATCGCTCTGTGCCGATCGGACTGCTATACTGTACATTTGTACAGTATTATTTCCGGCATGAAACGACCTGCGTCGCCCGTAATCAACCAACAGTCCGTCATCGGCGGCCGCGGCGCTGTGAGCAACCGCAGCCCCCGCTACGCACCCAATGCGAGCCAGTGGGATGACGGCCTTGAGGGCGAGAGCCCCGTTACTGAATGCCGCGCCGTGAACGCCCGCAGCATCATCGCGCGCAATCGCTCCCCCGATGTTCCCTTTACACAATCGATCAACCCCTACCAGGGCTGCGAACACGGATGCATCTACTGCTTCGCCAGGCCTACGCACGCCTACCACGACCTTTCACCAGGGCTCGATTTCGAAACGCGCCTCATGTACAAGGCCAACGGCGCCGAGCAGCTGCGGCGCGAGCTGCGCAAACCCGGCTACCGCTGTCAGACCATCGCGCTGGGGGCCAATACCGACCCTTACCAGCCCGTGGAACGCGAACTGCAAGTCACCCGGCGTATTCTCGAAGTCATGCGCCAGTGCAACCACCCGGTATCCATCACCACCAAGGGCGCGCTGGTCACACGCGATATCGACCTGCTGGCCAGCCTCGCCGCCGATGGCCTGTGCTCCGTGGCCATCAGCGTGACGACGGCCGACGCGCACCTCAAACGACTGATGGAACCGCGCGCGGCGTCCTACGGCGCCAGGCTGGGCGCTGTCGAGGCGCTGGCCGCCGCTTCAATACCGGTGACAGTGCTGATTGCGCCGGTCATCCCCGCACTCAACGACGCCGACATCGAGACCATTGTGGCCGCTTCAGGCCGCGCCGGGGCTCGCGCGGCTGCGTACCTGCTGCTTCGCCTGCCGCTGGAAGTGCGCGACCTGTTTTACGAATGGCTCGACAACCACTTTCCGCAGCGCGCCGATCACATCAGGAGCCTGATCCGTCAGTGCCGCGATGGGGAGGACTACGACAATCGGTTCGGCCATCGCATGCGCGGGAACGGCCCGGTGGCGGCACTGCTGGCGCGGCGCTTTGAAGTCGCCTGTCGGAAGGTCGGACTGGTGGACCGCGAACCGCTGGGCCTGCGCACAGACCGCTTCGACCCGTCGTGCCTGCACGAAGTGGACTCGGGCGGCCAACAGGATTTATTTATTTAGACGTGAGCGTCCGCGTGGGCTTTGGGAATCAACCAGCGCCCCCAGGACTCCGGCTCGAATCGCGCCCACGCACCGGCATCGTTGGTCAGCACCCGGGCGACGATGTACCAGATCGCCGGGTTCATCGTCATACCGCAATGGCTGCCGCGCACCTGGATATTCTGTGACTGTTCGTGGCCATCTCGCTGGTACGTTGTCTGCCAGTTGACGATGCCGTCTTCCTTGGAAAAGATCGAGGTGACAGGCACAGGCGGTGCGTCAGCGAGAATCGCCTCGTCGATGGGTAGCTCCTCGGGCGGGTTGAGCGAACTGAACAGGCGCGCGGGAATTGACCCAGTCATGCGCCCCTCTCCGAATGGGCTGCCCAGTGAAATCACCTGGCGCACCTTGTCGGGATACTCGCGCGCGATCTCGCGGGCGAAAATACCGCCCAGACTGTGGCCGACGAGCGACAGTGGCTCCTGGTAGTGTTCGTACAGTTCCAGCACCCGGGCCTCGAGCGCTTCGAGCACGCCGTCGCGCGGACCGAGGTTGCGCCCCTGCCCCCACCCGTGCGCGGAATAACCCAGGCGCGCAATAAAGCGGCGCATGGCGCGATTGTAACCATCACCGCCGAGAAACCCGGGCAGCAACATCACCGGGTGACCATCGCCACGCGGCGCGCTGCGCAGCAGCCGCCTGCGCGAGACTGACAGGGAAACGAATTCTGCGACGGCGCGATGCGCCTCGGTCAGGGCCAGCACCATGCTGGGCGGTGGGACATACTCGGGCTGGCGTGTCATGCGGCGTCACTCCTGCAGCGCGCCCCGTTCGTTACTGCCGGGGCGTCATAATGCAGCTACCTTAACACTTGAACCGAGCGTACTCCATGGGGCAATCACGTACCCGCGGGGGCCTACAATTTCGAGAATTCCTTGTTCAGGCCGTACTGCCGTGAGGTGACGTAAGACTCCATATCCTCGACCCGGCGCAACGCCGCATCGAGACGCTCACGAGCGCGCTGCAGCCGCACGCTGGAATTTTCGCTGTAGCGAAACACCTTGCGCGGACGGTAATCGTGATGACGCTCGTCGTACTCCATCTCGACGTCGATGTCCTCGTATTCAAGTTCACCGCTGTCAGCACCGTGCGCGCCCTGCCGTGTGGGCCGGGGCGCCATCAGCAACCAGCCTGCCAGGTACAGCCACAGGGCCAGGGTACCGGTGAACAGGAACGCCGCCACCCAACCCAGGCGCACCACCCAGGGCGCAATATCCCAGTAATCGGCCAACCCCGAAGCGACGCCGGCGATTTTACTGTTGCGTGTATTGCGGTAGATATTCATTCCCCACCCGGCGCGCTTGCGCCTGTAGAAATTACGCTGGCTGTGCCGATAGCTGCGGTGCCGACGACGCCGGCTGTAGTGTCTCCTGGACATGGTTATTGCACCTCCGATTTCGGGTCGCGGTCCGGGCGCCGCACCTGCGCGCGCCACTGCGGGTGATCGTCATCGAGTATCTCCTCGAGGGTGGCGATCCGCTCGGTGAGCTTGTCCACCGTTTCGAGCATGTGTTCGATCGATTCGCGGTCGTCGCGACTGAGACTGCGCGAAGAACGGTTAACGCTGCGGTAATGCATGACGATCCACATCGGCGCCACCACTGTCAGAAACAGGATGGTGGGGACGAACATGAATTTCCAGAATTCCATTGGCTAGTTCCTTGGGCGTAAGTGACACGGCGAAACTCCTGCAGAGTATAGTCGGCATTGCACGGCTGCCGGCAACGCGGCCTACTGCGACTCGCCGCCGGCCTTGAGTTTGCTCTTGAGCTTTTCCAGTTCGTCGCTGATGCGTTCGTCGTCGGCCAGGGCGTTGATCTGCTCAGCCAGGTCCGGCGCCACCTCGCGACCAATGTCCATCGATTCGAGCTGGCTCTCCAGCGTATCCATGCGGCGCTCGAACTGGTCAAAGCGCGTGAACGCATCGTCCAGCGCCTCACGCTGGATCTGGCGCTTGACCTTGATGCGTGACTCGACGGTTTTGCTGCGCATGGCCAGCGCCTTCTGTTTGGCACGTGCGTCATCAAGCTTCTGCTGCAGCTGCTAAACCTCGTGGTTGAGCTGTTCGATATGCTCGTCCGTCGCCTCCAGCTCCGACTGGACGACAGCAATCTCTTCCTCGATAGCGCGCTTTTCCTGCAGCGCCGCACGCGCCAGGTCCTCGCGGTCCTTGCTGATCGCCAGCACCGCCTTGTCTTCCCACGCCTGGGCTTCGGCCTGCACCTGCTCGAGGCGCCGCGCGGCTGCCTTGCGCTCAGCCAGCACCCGGGCCGAGGAGCTGCGCACCTCGACCAGCGTTTCTTCCATCTCCTGGATGATCAGGCGCACCATCTTGGCCGGGTCTTCGGCCTGGTCCAGCATCGCATTGATGTTGGAGTTGATGATGTCGGTCATGCGAGAAAAAATACCCATGTCGTGTCTCCACTTGCCTTCTAACGGTGACGGCTCACTCGCCGCGATATTTCCAAACGTCGTGCCTGGTGTTGCCCAGGCGGCCGGTCAGCTCGATGAGGAGCGCGACCTGCACAAAACTCCAGATTGCCGCCAGCGGTCCGGCGGCCACTCCCAGGACCAGGCACGCTGCCAGTAACGCGGCGTACACCAGTCGTCGTTCTCTCCATCCGCGCATCGCGCTGTCTCCTTCTTGTTATTGACCAGGCCGGCAGGACGGTCGCTGGCGCCTGGTTCACCCGATACTTATCAGGAACCGTGCCAGACTATATAACCCATTGTATTTGCTGGCTTTTAGCTAGTTTTTCCCGAATTTGATCCCGCAAGATAAGGCATTTAAAACCCTTTAAAGGCTATTTTTACCCCATAAGTATGGTATTTTACGCCTTATGAGATCGCAGGAAAGCATCGTCGGCAACTCGCCCGCCCTGGCCGCGGCACTGGACAAAGTGTCCCTGCTGGCCCGCATCAACCGCCCCATCCTCGTGCTGGGCGAACGCGGCACCGGCAAAGAGCTGATCGCACAGCGGCTGCACTTTCTCTCACCGCGCTGGGACGCGCCGCTGGTAAAGGTCAACTGCGCCGCCATGGCCGAGAGCCTGCTCGAATCCGAACTGTTCGGCTATGAGCCCGGGGCATTTACCGGCGCCACCCGGACCCACCGGGGGCGCTTCGAACGGGCCGATGGCGGCACCCTCTTCCTCGATGAACTGGGCACCATGTCGCTGCGCGTGCAGGAGAAGGTGTTGCGACTGGTGGAATACGGCGAGTTCGAGCGCCTCGGCGGCCAGGAGACGCTGCAGGTGGATGTGCGTGTGATCGCCGCCACCAATACCGACCTGCGCGCGGCGGTGCGTGAGCAGCAGTTCCGCGCGGACCTGCTGGACCGCTTGAGCTTCGACGTGGTGCACGTACCGCCGCTGCGTCACCGCACCGAAGACATCGAAGAGCTGGCCAATCACTTCGCCATTGGCCTGTGCGCGGAGCTGGGTCGCGACCTCTTCGGTGGCTTTTCGCCGGCCGCGCTGCACACCCTGCTGACACACCGGTGGCCGGGCAACGTGCGGGAACTGAAAAACGTGATCGAGCGCTCTGTGTATCACGCCGGCGACGACGAGGAAGCAGTCGACACGATTATCCTCGACCCCTTCGCCTCGC
>CAYGOX010000037.1:0-2306 GCA_964351485.1 uncultured Halioglobus sp. | reverse complement strand
TTTGAAGACGCCGGCGCATCAAGGGAAAACCCGGTAAAACAGGGCGAGGCCGGGACGCACAAGCCGGTCGTTATCGACGACAATGAAACCCTGCACGACACGCTGCACCGGGTAGAAAAACAGTTATTGCGCGACGCGCTCGCTGCACACCGCCACAACCAGCGCAAAACCGCGGACTCACTGGGACTGACCTACGACCAGATGCGCGGCCTCGTGCGCAAGCATGAACTGGGTGGACGTCGGCGGCGCAACGCCACCAGAATCAGTGGGCCTTGACCTTTTCCTTGCCACAGCGCTCGCAGCGGTAACGCGTCACCAGCTTGCCCAGTTTCACATCGAACTGCTTCGCCTTGTCGACCACCCACTTGTGATGGTTGTGACGGCACAGCGATTTACCCTTGTGTTTCTCGGCCGCGGTCGGTTTGCGAAACGGGAGGATATCTGCCACGGCGCGGGACGGACTGCGAATTACAGCAGCGTGCGATCCAGCGCCTTGCGCCAGGACGCCTGCCGCGCCCGCCGCTTCGCCGCTGACATCTGTACACCGAACTCGCGTTCGGCAACCCAGATCTTGCGCAGCTCGCTGGCGCTGGACCACAGGCCGACACCGAGCCCGGCGAGGTAGCACGCGCCGGCGGCGGTAGTTTCTATCTCGCGCGGCCGGATGAGCTTGCGGCCCAGGACATCGGCCTGGATCTGCATGAGGAGGTTGTTCGCCGCCGCACCGCCGTCGACCCGTACGGGCCGCATGCGCTTGCCCAGGTCCGACTCCATCGCGCGCAGGATGTCGGCGTTTTGCAGGGCCATGGCGTCCAGAGTCGCGCGGGCGACGTGACCGCGCTGGGTGCCGCGGGTCAGGCCCGTGAGCGTCCCTCGCGCCTCGGGTGCCCAGTGCGGTGCGCCCAGTCCGGTCAGCGCCGGAACGAACTCCACGCCGTCATGGTCGGCAACCTCGGCTGCGAGCTTCTCCACTTCCGGAGCGGACTTGATGAACTGGAGACCATCGCGCAGCCACTGCACCGCCGCACCACAGATAAAGGCGCCGCCTTCGAGCGCGTACACGGGCTTGCCGCCCTCACCCAGCTGCCACGCCACGGTGGTCAGCAGGCCGGCCTTTGACTGCAGCACCTTGCTGCCGGTGTTCATCAGAATGAAAGAGCCGGTGCCGAAGGTGCACTTGGCATCGCCGACGTTGAAGCAGGCCTGGCCGAACAGGGCCGACTGCTGATCGCCGGCCACGCCCGCAATCGGGATGCCGTCGGGCAGGCCGGGCACGCCGCGGGTGTACCCCAGCACGCCGCTGGACGGGGCGATGGTCGGGAGGATATCCACGGGTACCTCGAACAACTTCAGCAGGGTCGGATCCCACTGCGCTGTCTTGAGGTTCATCAGCGACGTCCGCGAGGCGTTGGACACGTCGGTCACGTGCACCTGCCCCCCGGTCAGCTGCCAGATGAGAAAGCTGTCCACCGTGCCCGCCGCGACGCGCCCGCTGCGCAGCAGCGGTTTGATACCGCGGGTGTTTTGCAACAGCCAGCGGTATTTGCTGCCTGAAAAATAGGGGTCGAGCACCAGGCCCGACTTGCGCTTCACCAGGGCCTCATGGCCCTTTTTGCGCAGGGACTCGCAGAAATCCGTGGTGCGCCGGCACTGCCAGACAATGGCATTGTTCAGCGGTTCGGAGGTTTCGGTGTCCCACAGTAGCGCGGTTTCGCGCTGGTTGGTGATGCCGATGGCGGCGATATCACCCGGCTTGCACAGCTTCTTGCGCAACACGCCGCGAATGGCCGCCAGCACCGACTGCCAGATATCGGCGGGGCGATGCTCCACCCAGCCTGCCTGCGGGTAGTACTGCGCGAACTCGACATTGACACTGCCGCGCAGTCGACCGCGGCCATCCATCAGGGCAGCCGTGCTGCCCGTGGTGCCCTGGTCGATGGCGAGGATGAAGCGCGGCACGATCAGTCGCTGTAGCCGGCTACCGCCTTGATCTCGAGGTAGTCAGTAAACCCGTGACTGCCCCACTCGCGGCCGTTACCGGACTGCTTATAGCCGCCAAACGGCGTATCAAATCCGCCGGAGGCGCCGTTGATGTTGACCTGGCCCGCACGAATCCGCGAGGCCACGTCACGCGCGTGCGCCATGTCGCCGCTCTGGACGTAACCGGCAAGGCCATAGGGCGTATCGTTGGCGATCGCGATTGCCTCTTCCTCGGTCTCGTAGGGGATCATGGTCAGTACCGGCCCGAAGATTTCCTCGCGCGCGATAGTCATTTCATTGTTGGCGCCGGAGAAGACCGTCGGGCG
>CAYGOX010000036.1:0-17971 GCA_964351485.1 uncultured Halioglobus sp. | reverse complement strand
TCAGGCACAGGGTCGTACCCGGATACTGCCCGTGTATTGCGTAGACCGGTGTTTCGAGCTGATCGCCATAGAGTGTCTGGCTGCCCACCCAGAGCAACCGCTTGCCTTTGCCCGGCGCAATCCGCGAACCAAGCAGGGTCAGGGGGTCACGCGGCGGTGTCACTACCTCTGGCTGGGTCTCTGGCTGGGGCTCTGGCCGTGTCTCCGGCGGTAAAGGCTGCTCCGCAACAGCGACCGGTGGAGACACAGCGTCCTGCGCCGGCCCGGCCACCGGATCGGGCGCCACAGCAGTGTCCGGCGACGCCTGCGCTGCGGCATATCCCGCACCCTGAGCAAGCACCATTGCCAGCGCCATCGCCGGCAACCTTGCAAGCCACCATTTTTTCCCGGCCTTTTCGGCAAACACGTCCACGCTTCCCTGCCTCCCCCCCGGAGGCTTTCCCGCAACGATAACAGCACGCGGCCCAACAAGCGAACCACCATTTGCTTATTCATCTGGCATAGGTTTTCATAGCAACAATGTACCGCCAGTTCCGGGCCACGGTCGCCGGCCAACGCTGCGCAGACCTGCCGTTCGGATAACGAGCCAGTTTGGACAAACATAAACAACACTTCGCTGGACGCACGGACGCCGGACGCAAACGCCAGCGCAACGAGGACTGCTTCGAAGCGGACGACGCACTGGGCCTGTTCCTGGTCGCCGATGGCGTCGGCGGCCATGCCAGCGGCGACGTGGCCAGCGATATCGTGCGCCACACGATCCGCACCGAGGTTGCGGCTGGTCGCGGGCTGATCGATGCGATCAGCGCCGGTCACGCGGCCGTTCTGGACCGCATCGCCGAGGACGACACCACCGAGGGCATGGGGTCCACCGCCGTCGTGGCGCAGTTCAACGGTGACGACTACACCATTTGCTGGGTTGGCGACAGCCGCGCCTACCTCTGGGATCGGCAGCTCACGCGACTGACCGAGGATCACAATCGCGCCAGCGAGTTGCTGGCCCAGAACATGATCACCGCCGCGCAGGCCGCCGTGCACCCCCAGCGCCACGTGCTGACCCAGTCGCTGGGGGTATCGAAGAGTATCGTGTTGAACCCGGGCGAGGTGCACGGCACCCTGAAAGCCGGTCAGCAGCTCCTGTTGTGCAGCGACGGCCTGACCGATGAGGTAGATGACAGCGTCATCGCCCGTATAATGGGACAGCACAGAACACCCGACGAGCAGGCGGATGCCCTGCTCAAAGCCGCCCTGGATGCCGGCGGTCACGACAACGTGACGGTCCTGGTGGTCGGTGAGCCGGCTCAGCAGGCTCGCGCGGCCACCGATCTGGAAACAACCCGGGAGTCCGGTCGCGGTGACGACCGCGACGGGAGTTCTGGCGAGGCCTTCCCGGTCGCCGCGCTGCTGGTGGTATCGGCAGTGGCAGCGCTGGCCTTGTGGCTACTGATATAGAGAAGCGAATGGAGAACGCGTGCTGGATATCGTAGGCAAAAGTATCGGACGGTACGAGGTGCAGGCGCACATCGGCGAGGGCGGGATGGCCCACGTCTACCGCGCGTTCGACCCGCAGATCAACCGCGTCGTGGCGATGAAAATCCTCAAGGAGGAACACTGCCAGGACGAAGAGCGCAAGAGCCGCTTCATCCGCGAGGGTGAGGCTGCCGGCGCCCTCACCCACCCCAATATCGTCACCATCTACGATGTGGGCACCTTCGAGGATGCGCCGTACATCATGATGGAACTGCTCGACGGCCAGACCCTGGGCGACCTGCTGCTGGACGGCGTGCAGTTTTCCACCGAGGACGTCATGCACATCGCCATGCAAATGTCCGACGCCCTGGACTACGCGCACAGCAAAGGCGTGGTGCACCGCGATATGAAACCGGACAACGTCGTACTGTCGGCAGACCGCAGCTCCGTCAAGGTCGCCGACTTCGGCATTGCCCGTGTGGAGACCACCTCACAGAAAGAAAGCACCCAGGTCGGGATGATGCTCGGCACACCTCGCTACATGTCGCCGGAGCAGGCCAGCGGCTCCAGTGTCGACGGGCGCTCGGACCTGTTCGCGGTCGGCGTGATCCTGTACGAAATGATCACCGGCAAGAAGGCGTTCGACGCCGAATCGATGCCGACGCTGATCATGCAGATCGTCCAGAAAAATCCATTGCCGATTCGGCAGATCAGCAAGGACACGCCGGTCGGGCTCCAGAAAATTGTGCACAAACTGCTGCAGAAACGTCCGGAGAAGCGCTTTCAGAGTGGCCAGGAGCTGCGCAAGGCACTGGAGCGCGAGCGCCAGGTCCTGCTCGATGCCAAGGCAGAACAATCCGGCTACCTCTCGCTGCAGGTCAAATGGACAGCGATCATGACCGCGGTCGTGGCGCTGGCCATGACGCTCAGCGCCACCCTGGTGTACCGCGCCCTGGAAAACACCCTGACACAGCAGGCCATCGACAGTGGCATCTCCTTCAGCAAGTTTGTCGCGGTGCAGTCGGCGATCCCGGTGCTGGGCGAGGACTGGGTCACACTGGAATCCTTCGCCCAGGATGCGGCGGCGCGCGACAGCTTCAAGTATCTGATCGTGTCCGACCACGAGAGCGTCGTACGCGTGGCCAGTGAGGAATCACTGGTGGGCGGTAACTGGACCATGTCGGCGGAACACGAGGTGGTCTACGCGCAGGACGATATACGCGTCAACGACAATGGCAGCGTCTTCGACTTCAGCGTCCCCATCCTGTTTAACCAGACGCGGGTGGGCAGCATCAACGTCGGCATGGATCGCACCTCGCTGGACGAGGCGCTGTCGACAACGGCGCGCATGTTGATCATCCTGGGGCTGTCGATTGTGCTCGCGGTCGCCGTCGTGCTGCTGGTATTCAACAAGCTCATTGCCAAGAACGTGCTGCTGGTGGCGCGCGCACTGCAATTGTTCGGGCAGAGCCAGTTTGAAACGCGCATTTCGAAAACCCGCTCGGACGAATTCGGCGAGCTGTTCAGCGCATTTAACAGCATGGCCGATAATGTGGAGCAGTCGCTGGAACTGGCCAGCTCGGGTGAAGACAATGACAATGGCATACCGCCACCGTCGATGGAAAACCTCGATATCTCCGGCATCGCGCAGGCGAGCGTCGACGATGTCACCGTTGTACAGGTACCGGGCAATGACAAACCCTAGCCGCCTCCTCTGTTCACTGCTTGTACTGCTGGCGCTGGCCGGCTGTACGGGGCTTGATTCCGGCGACCGTTTGTCGATGGCGAACATGGACGTGGTGGCCCGCGATCGCAATTTCGCCTTGGTGCGGCTGCACTCGGGCATGAGTTACGAGGACCTGGCCCAGGTCTTCCTTGGCAGCCGTCCGCAGGCCTGGCAGATCCGGGAGGTCAACGTGCCCTCGCGCGGCCGCGACGGACAGATCGTGGCGGTACCGCTGAAGCCGATCAATACAACCTCCGTGTATACCGACGGCTACCGCACCCTGCCCATTCTCTGCTATCACCAGTTCACAGACGGCAGCACTGCCTCGCAGGAGCTTGAACTCACCGCAGACATGTTCGAGCAGCAGCTGAAATACCTGATGGATAATGGCTACGCCTTCCTCTCTTTCGCGGAGGTCGACGACATCCTGAACGCGGGGCAACCCATACCGGAAAAGGCAGTGGTCATTACGATTGATGACGGCTACCGCTCGGTATTCACCGTCGCCTGGCCGATTATCGAGCGCTACCGCATCCCCACCACGCTCTTTATCTACACCGATTTTATCGGCGCCCCGGCGGCGCTCACCTGGGACCAGGTGAAGACCATGGCCGACTCGGGTTTCGTGGAAATCGAGTCGCACGGCAAGAGCCACAGCAGCCTGTCGCAACTGCCCGACGACAGCGACGAAGCGCAATACCGCGCCCGCCTGGAAGCCGAAATGAAAGGCAGCCAGAAAGCGTTCAGGCGTCATTTTGGCAAGCAGCCACGGTTCCTGTCCTACCCCTATGGCAACAGCAGCCCGCTGGCGTCCGAGGTCGCCCGGCGCGAGGGCATCGAGCTGGCGGCCACGGTCACCCGGGGCGGCAACACCACCTTCTCGGATCCGTATCTCCTACACCGGACAATGGTGTACGACAGCCATTCGATGGATGATTTCAAGAAGATGCTGCGCGGCTTTCGCACGAGGAAACTGCGATGATCGGCGCGCGTTTAGTCATTGCGTTGGCCACAGCGGCTTTCCTGGTCGGGTGCACGGGCGCGTCCATCACACCGGCGGACAAGGCGCCCTTCGTCCAGAGCCAGAAGGAGCAGGCGCGCAAACTCCAGCAACAGGGTCGACTGGCCGAGGCGCTGGCGTTCTGGCGCAGCACCCTGCCGGCAGGTAAACCCGATACGGAGACACGCCAGGCGATCGCCCAGCTGGAAAAACAGATCAGCGCGAGCGTGCGCGATCTGGGAGCCCAGGCCAAGGCAGCGTACGCCTCGGGCAATCGCAGTCGCGGTGACTACCTGGCACTGAAAATGCTCGCACTCCAGCCGGGCGAACCCAGGGCACGCGAATGGCTGGTGGCCAGCACCCGCATCAAGGCGCAGCAGCAGGCCAGCGAAAAAGCGTCGGACGCCTACGAGGCGGCGCCGGTGAGCCCCGGCAGCGAGGGGCCGGCGCAGACCGCCTCCACCGCGCCCGTGTCCACGTCGGGCGAATTGCGCAAACTGCACACGGCCAAGGATTACAACGGGGTCATTGCGCTTGCAGACACGCTGAAGCCGGCACCGGACAGTGGCGACGCCCTGCTGGTACGCTCAGCCCATGTTGCACTGGGCGAGCAGACCCTGTCGCGAGGCGACAGCGAGGCCGCAATCGGGCATTTCCGGGGCGCCATGAAAGCCCACCCGCAGGCCAATGATCCACTGCGTCAGCGCATTGCCGAGGTCGCCCAGTCGGCCAGCGACGAGTGGTATCGCAAGGGGCGCAAAGCGCTCAACACCGATATAGACGCGGCCATCGCAGCATTTGAAAGCGCCCTGGCGCTGAAACCCGATCACGCCGCTGCCAAGAGCGCATTGAAGCGCGCACAAACCCTCAAGCGAAACCTGGAACGGATAGAACAGCGTTAGCTGGTGGCGGGAGGTTCGACCTCTGACTGGTCGATAAACGTCGTCTTGTTCATCGATTCCGTTTCGCTGCGCCGTCCGACGTAGCTCTCGGTGATGCGGAAGATCACGTCGTGAAACCGCAACTCATCTTCGTGCCGCAGTGCGGTCTTGCCCTCGATCAGCTTGCCGTTGACCACTGTCCCATTGGATGAACCGAGATCTTCGACGTAGAGCTGATCGTCTTCGAGGGTCAGCTGCGCATGGCGTCGCGACACGTGGGGACTGACAATCGCCAGTTCACAGTCCAGCGAGCGTCCCAGCACGATCGTATCGGTCACACCAAAGCTCAATCCGGACAGGGTGCCTGTCTCCGCCGAGACAATCCAGCCGTAGTTGGCGTCTTTCTGGAAGTAGTTGGTGACCTTCGAGTGGCGCTTGTCATTGATCGGCGGAATGTTGTTCAGCACACGGCGCTCGACGAACCTATCGGTCTTCACGATACCGTCAGAGGTGAGCTGGTAGTACCAGCCCAGAGCAAAATTCAGGGGGAACCCGGCAATCGCGGCGTAGAGAAAATAGCGCGCGTAGGCTTCGTAATCCAGCCCTATCGCAGGCAGGAGAATATCGAACACCTGTAATACCGCCCAGCAGGCGAGAATGTAGTAGGCGCTGGTGCGGAATATCTTGCGGCGCTTGACCTCGCGCAGGAAGGAACCGCCGTTATTATTGTCGTCTTCGGCCGCCATGCTCTCGTCAGTTCAGGTTGCTGAGTTTGCGCTTCAACTCTATGGCTTGCGCCCGGTACAGGCGTGCACTCTCGTGCTCCGGATTCGCCGCCAGCAACTCATCCCACAGACCAATGGCCTTGTCGAGCTTTTGCGCCCGATACGCATTGAGCGCTGTGCGGTGCAATTTATCGATATCTGCGGCGGTGTAGACGGGCTGTTCAGGCTCCGTTTCCAGGACCACAGCTTCAGCTTCGTCCGCCGCCTGCGCTTCGAGGGGCGAGGCTTCTTCGGCGGGCTCATCGATAACGACCGCCTCCGGTTCAATCACCGACCCGTCCTGCACAATTTCACCCGCATCTTCAGCGGCGAAGACTTCCATCGCCCGGGCTGTCAGCGGCACCTTGATGTCGTGGCCTGCGCTCAGGTCGCCCGGACGCAGTATCCCGTTGTACTTGGCCAATGCGTGAAACTTGAATGGACTCCCCAGGTAACGCTTGGACAGACTGGAGAGCGAGACACCGGATTCGAGGGTTACCTCGCGAAAGTCCGGCGGGAAGTATTCCTGCGCCGTGAGGTCGATCTGTCGAACGAGATCACGGGCTACCTTGCTCGAGGGCTGATGTTGCAGGTACAGCGCCAGCTCGGCGCGCGCCTTGTGGGGTTCGCCCCGCTCAAGCTGAACCAGCGCTTCACGAAAGCGGGCCTTGTCATCGAGGCCCGGCCGGGGGGTGTAGGCAGTAGTGCCCGAAGAAGAGGCTGACGACTCCGATGCCGGCTTATCGCCGGGAGCGGCGCAGGCCGCCACGACCAGCGTCGACAGGAGGATGATCCAAAAACGAAGGCGCACAACACTCTCCAGGTTTCTTCCCTACAAACTCTAATGATAGTGCATCAACCCTCGATTGTGGAATAGCGCAAACAGGGGTGTTTGGGCTCGTCAAATGAGCCTCAGGAGGTCGAAATGCCGGCCGTCAAAAAGCGTGGGGGGGTTACTGAGTAGGAGTACTCAATCCAGCATCAGTGAGTGACACGATCCTTGTCGCGCGCACCCTCAATGATGGACATGGCCCGGTCGGTGTAGGTTTGGATGGAGGCCTCCAGGTCACCGGACGCCTCACCGGCATACTCGCGCAGCGCGCCCTCGAAATCGCACCGTTCGACATTCAGCCCAACGGTCAGTACGACCAGCGACACCGCCGCCTTGAACCGACCCTCGTCCAGCCGTTCACCGGTGTGCCAGGTGGGCGTTCCCGCCCAGGTGGAAATGGCGTTGTACACTTTTGTGCGCATGTCGTGTTCCCAAGGTCAAAACGTGGAGCTCTTGCACCAGGTACACTGCCCGGTGCTTGTCGTGAGTCAGGAGGCATTCGACGCCCTGTAAAGGGGCACGAAACACAATCCGTTACGTTTCCTCCTGACACACACTACGGTAGCGATTTTGAAGTACAGCCACAACCGGCCAAAGCGGGAAAAGTTACAAGCATTTAAACGATCGAGTGCTGGCGGTGCGCGCCGGTCGGCAAAAGGCTACACTTCGACGTACCACCGACTGTCGACAACGTTAAGCCGCCCTCATGAAACATACACTTGTCGCAGGACTTGTGCTCCTGCTGCTCGCGGGCATCGCCTACTTCGCCGTCAACGCGCCTGACGGAAAACGCGCGCCCGCCGCGCCCGGCACAGTGCTTGTTACCGGCTCCAATCGCGGCATCGGCCTGGAATTCGCAACGCAATATGCGGTCAAGGGCTGGACAGTCATCGCAACACACCGGCGCGACGAAACACCCGGAACGCTCGCCGATTTGCAACGGCGATTCCCGTCCGTGCAACCCGAACGCATGGACATCACCAACCACGCAGAAATCGATGCGCTCGCAGAGAAACTGCGCGGCACACCGATCGATGTACTGATCAACAACGCCGCGATCATGGGCACTGGGCACCCGCCGTCGGCGCAGACCTTCGGAACGCTGAACCACACCCTGTTCGATCGCTACATGCACACCAACGCACTGGGTCCGATCAAGGTGGCCGAGGCATTCTTCGATCATGTTGCGGCCAGCAACCAGAAAAAAATCATCAACATCAGCTCCAGCTCCGGTTCACTGACCGACCCGCGACCTCATTCAAACAGGATCTGGTATCGCGCCAGCAAGACGGCGCTGAACGGCTTGATGATGGCCAGCGTGCCCGCCGCAAAACAGGCCGGCGTCTCCATCACGATGTTTGAACCGGGGTGGACCTGGACTGGCAAAAACCCGGCGCAGCGCGACCCGGATCAACTCGATCCTGCCGAGGTGGTCGCCGCCATGATCGACACCATCGCCACGATAGATCTGGAAGACACGGGCCAGTTCATCCGCCGCCACGGTGACAAACAGCCGTGGTAGACACGTGCGCCTGAACCGTCGCACCGCACTGAAAGCGGGTGTGGCGTTTGCCGGCGCGAGCGCCGCACTGCTCTGCGCACACTACCTGGCGAGCGCTTCGCCACCCGGTTCCCCGACCCCACCGCCCTCTGGCGCGGACAGGTACCGTCGAGCGCCGACGAATGGCCTGCGCGTCTCTCGGCACTGATCGCCGACGACCTGAATCACGACCGGCTGATCGAGGTTGACGGCTGGTGGCTGGCCGAGACCGAAGTTCGGCTCTGCGTCCTGGTTTACACAGGCCAGGGATAGCCGGATGGCCCCAAAGACACGAATCACGCCATGATCGACACCGGCGAAAACGCCCCGGCTCAGCTGCGCACCCGCGTCTGTATCGTCGGGTCCGGTCCGGCGGGCATGACCGTAGCGCTGGAGCTGGAGCGGCTGGGCATCGACTGCGTCCTGCTCGAGAGCGGACTGCGCGAACCCGACCGCGCGCACACTGCGCTCAACCAGACCCGCCAGGTGGGCCTGACCACCGACCACAACTCGGTCAATCGACTGCGCGGACTCGGTGGTACCAGCGCCCACTGGGGCGGTCTGGTCCGGCCGCTCGATGCGCTGGATTTCGAACAGCGCGACTGGGTGCCGGGCAGCGGCTGGCCCCTGTCCCGGGACGAACTGGCGCCGCACTATGCCACGGCGCACCGCCTCCTCCAGTTGCCCGCGACGAATTACGACCTCGAGGCGCAGGAAAACCCCGGCACACCGCGCGCGGTGCCGCTGGCGGACCGAGACTTCGAAAACATTGCATTTGTGCACGATACCGAACCGGTCCGGATGGGACAGGCTTACGGCGTGCACCTGGCAGACTCAACCCGTATCACGACCCTGCTCGACGCGACCGTCACTGATCTCGAAACCGATCCCGGTGGGCAACGCGTCACGCAAGTGCAGGCCACCAGCCTCGCAGGTCGGCGGTTTGCAGTAGTCGCCGACCGGTTTGTCCTCGCCGCCGGTGCCATCCAGAGCGCGCGGCTGCTGCTCAACGCCAACCGGGTACACGCGCAAGGTCTGGGCAACAGCCGCGACCAGGTCGGCCGCTACTTCCTGCAACACCCGGTGTTCTACGGCACGCGCCTGCTGTTGTTTGATACGGCCCAGCGACGGCGGTTGCGCCGTGGCGGTCGCGCCATGCACGCAATTCGCACCGCGATTCGGCCGGATAGTGCGCGGGCACGCAAGCTGCTCAACTTCCATGTATTCCCGCTGCGGGAGCAGCCGCCGGGCCGGCGCGAACAGTGGTTACGACAGGTCCCCGGCTTCGTGCGTGCGCCGTTACAGCACGCATCGTTCATGCAGGTCGGTGAGGTGGGCGTGGTTCCCCAGTATCTGGATGACCTGCGCGCTGTGCTGGGGCCGGGACCGCGCGCCGAGGCCGTCTATGCCCCGCTGGAAATTCGCGCCGAGCAAGCGCCCAATCCCGACAGCCGCATTACGCTGGACGAGACGCGCGATGCGCTGGGGGTCAGGCGCGCCGTGATGGACTGGCGCCTGGGCGAACTGGACCAGTACAGTTTGCAGGAGGGAGCACGTTTATTCGGCGGCTGTGTGGCGCGCAATGGACTCGGTCGCCTGCAGGCCGGCCCGCGGCAGACCCAGCTCCCCCAGGTGCAGGACGCGTTCCTGCACGGCGGCAACCATCACTATGGCACGACGCGCATGGGCCACTCACCGGCCAACAGCGTGGTCGACCGCAACTGTCGCCTGCACGAGGTACACAACCTGTACGTGGCGGGATCGGCGGTGTTTCCCACCACAGGTCACGCCAACCCTACGCTGACGATTGTCGCCCTCGCCGCGCGACTCGCGCAGCACCTGGCCGGCCGCGGCTAGAACTGGTACCTGATCGGCAGCGACTTCAGCCCGCCCACGAAAATGGCCTCCACCCACTGCGGGTCACCGGCCAGCTCGATGGACTTGATGCGCGACATCAGTTCCTTGTAAAAAATCGCCACTTCCAGCACCGCCAGGTGCTGGCCGAGGCACATGTGACCGCCGTAGCCAAACGCGAGCTGGTTGCGATTGTCGCGCTCGATATCAAAGACATCGGGATTGTCGATGGCGCGCTCATCGCGGTTGGCCGCGGGATACCAGAGCGCCAGGCTCTCACCCGCGCGGATGGTCTGCCCGTGAAACTCCACGTCCTCGGTGGCGGTGCGCATCATGTGTCGTACCGGTGACACCCAGCGGATCATTTCCCGGGCTGCACTGGTCGCCAACTCCGGGTTCGCGCGCAGCTTCTGCAGTTGCTCCGGGAACTCCAGCAGGGCTTTCAACCCGCCGCCGGTGGTCGCCGAAGTGGTGTCGTGCCCGGCCGTCGCCGTGATAATGAAGTAACTGATCTGGTCCAGTTCACCCATGGGTTCACCATCCACGGTTGCGTTGGCGAGCACCGTGGCCAGGTCATCGGTCGGGTTTTTGCGGCGATCCTCGACCACGTCCTTGAAGTAGGCGAAGAAGTCCAGCAACACGCCCATACCGTCCTGCATATCCTCGCCGCGCCCCTGGTCCGGGTCCTGGCTGCCGAACAGCTCCTGCGTCAGTTTCAGCATCATGGGCTCCTCTTCGGGCGCCACGCCGAGAATCTTCATGATGACGCGCAGCGGGTACAGCAGCCCGATGTCCTTGACGAAATCGCACTCCCCGCCCATCGCCTCCATCTTGTCGACGAACTCGACCGCGATTTCCTCCACCATGGGTGTCAGCCTGGCGATGGGTCCGGGTTTGAACCAGTCCCGCGTAACACCGCGCAGCTTGCGGTGCTTGGGGTCGTCCATGTGAATCAATGTTTCCAGGCCGTTGCGGGTACCGAACTGGTCCAGCAGCATCTGCTCGAAGACCTGCGGCATGATGACCGTCCGCGGGTTGTTGATGAATCGCGCGTTGTTCTGGCTGACGTGCTTGATGTCTTCGTGCCGCGTGAGCACCCAGAACGGCTCGTACTCCGGGTGTTCGAAGTAGGCCACGGGCTGGTTGTCGCGCAACTCACGCAACAGGCTATACATGGACTGCTCTTGGCCCATCACGGTGGGATCGACGATATCTTGCACTCGGCTCATGGGACTCTCCGGTTCAACCAATGCTGGAACTTGCAGTCTAGCGTTGCGAATTCACGCCATATTGTGAATTCGCGCCATTCTGTGCTGTAATCCGCCAATGTCTTCACCGACCGTTTCCAGAGAATTCGCCCAGGCGGTCTTCGACTATCTCGCTGAACTGGGATTCGACGCCGACACGGTGCTGACCACCGCCGGCATCTCCAGTGCCCGCCTGCTGGCCTCGGGGCGCGTGCCGCTAGCGCTCTATGAACAGCTGTTCGAAGCCGGCGAGGTTCTCACCCGCGATCACTGTTTCGGGCTCAACATGGGCGCCCGCCCCTATCCGCGCAGCTGGGGGCTGGTCTCCCACCTCGCGGTATCCGCGCCCGATGCCACCACGGCCGCCACCTCGCTCATGGACTACTCCGAACTGCAGCTCAACTTCCTGCGCTTCGTGCTGTGCGAGACCGACGACGGCAGGATCGCGCTGGAGATGCACCACGAAGGGCCGCGCCCGCCCCACCGGCATGTGGTGGAACACCTGCTGGCCAATATCGCCGTACTGGCCAGCACACAGATCGGCTACGCGGTACCCACGCTGTACATCGAGCTGGCGCACGACGATGCGGTGAGCGCGCGACACCTCGCGCGCCTCATCCACGCCGAGGTGACGACGGGAGCCGATGCGTACCGCTTCGCCGCGGCACCGGAATTCCTGGACCAGAACGCGCTGTACGGGGAGGCAGACCTGCACCGGATCACGCGCGAGCTGGCCCGCGAGCGCCTGATGAAATTGCGCGGCGAGGACCGCTTCCTGAACGCCGTCCGCGAAATTGTCCTGGACCTGTTACCGGCGGGGCTGCCCAAGATTGAAGAGGTGGCCGCGCGACTCGATTTATCCTCGCGCACCCTGCAGCGCCGGCTCGGCGAACGCAATCTGCGCTTCCAGAAAATTCTGGACGAGGTTCGCGGCGAGCTGGCAGTGCAGCTCATCCGCGACTACACACTGAGTCTCAACGAGGTCGCCCAGTACCTGGGGTTTAACGACCAGAGTGCGTTCCAGCACGCCTTCCGGCGCTGGCAGGGGGTGACGCCCGGGCGCTACCGGCGCCAACATGCACTGCACGACGACGCGCCCTAGCTGGCGTCCTTGAGCAGCGCCAGTTCGTCGCTGGCGGGACGCTCCACCACCTTGCGCTTGCCGCGCGAGGCCTTCGCCAGCGCCTTGATGCCGTCGGGGTCGAAGGCGTCGACGCGAATCACGTCGTACAGCGCCGTCAGCGCTTCCAGCAACAGGCCCCGCTCCTGCTCACTGACAATCCCCTCCTTGACGGCCCAGTCCACCAGCTTGCCGCGCTCGTGGCCCATCAGCAGATTGACGCCGTCGACCGAATCCTCGTCGCGCTTGCGCAGCGCCTTATTCAACCGGTCGCGGCAGGCCTCGGACTTGCGCGCCAGCCGGTAGGCGTTAATGACGCGTCCCAGCGCCTCCTCGGGATCGTCCGGGGCGTAGCAGCCGTGCACCAGGTGATCGCGCAGCGGCGCGTCCTCGACGATTGCCGCCGCTATCGTCTCGCCCAGGTCATCGTCCGCGGGCCGCAGCCGCGTGTGCCCGGGCGGGAAGACCGACCAGCGCAGCACCGGGCGCAGCGGCGCAACGGGGAAATTGTCGACCGCTTCGCGCAGGGCCTGCTGAGCGCCGTACACGCTGTTTTGCAGGCACCACTTTACGATGTCGCGCTGATCCTGCGGGTAACCCTGCTCCTGCCAGTGCCGGATCACGGCCGACGCGTAATACAGGTGTACAAGGCAGTCGGTCATGCGTCCCGACAGGCGCTGCCGGGCCTTCAGGCCCCCACCGACGCTGAGCAGGGTGACGTCGGTGAGAAAGGCGAACGCCGACGAAAAGCGCGCGAGCTGGCGGTAATACGCTTCCAGTCCGTGGCCGCGCGGCACCGATTCCAGCGCCCCGCCGAAATAGGCCAGTACGAGACCGCGCAGCTGGTTGCGCACGGTACTGGCAACCAGGCGGTAAAACACGCCATCGAACTGCGCCAGCGCCTTGTCGCGGTCCGGCTCCTCCACCGCTTCGATCACCTGCGTGATAAAGGGGTGGCAGCGGATGGCGCCCTGGCCGAACACCATCAGACTGCGAGTCAGGATATTCGCGCCCTCCACCGTAATCGCGATGGGAACTGCCTGATAGGCGCGCGCCAGGAAGTTGCGCGGCCCGGTAATCACACCGCGCCCCGCAACGATATCCATCGCGTGATTGATCGCGCGCCGCATGAGATCCGTGTTGCGGTACTTCAGCAGCGCCGAGGGCACGGCCGGGTGCTCGCCGCGATCGAGCATGGCCACCGTGAACAGGCGCGCGGCATTCATCTGGTAGGTGTAACCCGCCAGCGGCTCCAGCGCTTCCTGCACGCCCTCGAACTGGCTGATACTGCGCCCGAACTGCTCGCGCGTGTAGGCGTACGCGCCGGTGCCCAGGCAGGCCAGCTTGCCAGCGCCAGTGCCCAGTGCCGGCAGCGAGATGGAACGACCGATAGACAGGCACTCCAGCAGCATCACCCAGCCCTGGCCGAGCATGTCGCGGCCGCCGATCACCTGCTCCAGCGGGATGAACACATCCTCACCCCAGGTCGGGCCGTTCATGAAGGCCGTGTTCATCGGCAGGTGTCGCGCGCCGGCATTGACGCCGTCGAGATCGCGCGGCACCAAAACGCAGGTGACGCCCACGTCCTGCTCATCGCCCAGCAGGCCGTCCGGGTCGAAGACCTTGATCGCCAGGCCGATCAGCGTAGCCCGGGGCGCCAGCGTGATATAACGCTTGTTCCAGGTCACCTTGAGGCCGAGTACCTCCTCGCCCTCCCACTGGCCGCGGCAGACAATACCCCGGTCGGGAATGGCACCCGCATCGGAGCCTGCGACCGGCGACGTCAGCGCGAAACACGGAATTTCCTCACCCGAAGCCAGCCGCGGCAGGTAGTGGTTTTTCTGATCCTCGGTGCCGTAATGCTGCAGCAGCTCGGCCGGCCCCAGCGAATTGGGCACCATGGCAGTCACTGCCGCCGACACGCTGCGCGTGGACAGGCGCATGACGATCTCGGAGTGCGCGGTGTGGGAAAAGCCCTTGCCACCGTATTCGCGCGGGATCACCAGACCGAAAAATCCCTCGCTGGCGAGAAACTCCCAGGCCTTGTCCGGCAGGTCGTAGTCTTCGTGAGTGATCTTCCAGTCGTCCAGCATGCGGCACAACTCGATCACCGGACCGTCGAGGAACGCGTTTTCCTCATCGGTCAGTGACACCGCCGGCGCATCGAGCAGCTTCTGCCAGTTGGGGCGCCCGGAGAACAGCTCGCCCTCCCAACCCACCGTGCCGGACTTCAATGCCTGCGCCTCGGTGTCGGACAACCGGGGCAACATACCCCCGATGCGCGCCAGCAGCGGTCGACTCAACCATTGACGACGCCGCTCGCCGGGCAGGCACAGCAGCGCAGCAAGGGCCGGGATCACGGCCGCCGCCAGCAGCGAGAACAGGCCGAACCCGGAGAACACCATGCCGACGAAACCGGCGACCGCCAGGGCGACGACCGCCGTCATACCGCCAATACCGCGGTACAGTAAAACAAGTGCAACAACTAACGGGAGAAGCAGACTCATGATGAAAACCCTCCAGCAGGTTTGACGCATACCGGTTTCGTAACCAGTTACGCAGGGGGACAGCGATCGGACCCATCACTGTGTTTCTGACGTTTTAGTTCTAGCAGAGTGGCACCGGTTCAGCCAGTGGTACGCTGCTTGATCCAGCCTGAAAGCTGGAAGATGAGGAAACCCACAATCGACAGGACAAGGGCTATCTCGAAGCGACGATATGCCACCGCCAAACCAATCGCACCGGTCAGCCAGATGCCGGCTGCCGTGGCGGTACCGGAGCCACCATTGTCTGTCTTGATAATAGACCCTCCGCCGATGAATCCCATGCCGGTGATCACTCCGTACATAACCCTGGCCTCGGCGTCAGACCCCTCGTAGACGTCCATCCCTACCAGCATGAATGCGCAGGCAGCGATCGTAACGAGGGGAAACGTGCGTAGTCCCGCACCGCGGGCATTGTGTTCCCGGTTCAACGCAATCGGCATCGCCAGTAAGAGGGCGATGCCGAGAAGCGAGATGTGCTCCACGACCTCTGCAATATCAATATCCACGCGGGCACCTCGTTCGGGAGTAGCCGGTCAGGCAGGCAGCGGCGCCCAGGCGCCGCTGCTGGCCCTCACCCACGCTTATGCGCGCTTGGCGGAGCGTGCCGCTTCCAGTTCAGACTCTGCACCCTCTGTGGAGAGTGCGCCCGAGGACGACTCGAGGTGCGCGCGAATGAACCACTGGTTCAGCTCAAGCTCTGCGAGCTGGGCCGTCAGCATGTCTTCCGAGACCGGATCGAAATCCGCGACATCGGAGATCGCCTTGCGGTGGCTCTCGTTCATGCCCGAGTACACCATGTCGAGGGCACCCAGATGCTCCACAACCAAGGCTTTGCCCAGGCTGTAGTCTTTCCAGTCGCGCTTGTCGACGACTGCGCCCGGTGTACCGACCGGCGTACCGCCCAATGTAGCGATTCGCTCCGCGATGGTATCAACCATTGCCCTGACCCCCGTCACCTGCGGGTCCAGCATCTCGTGCACGGCGACGAAGTTGGGACCGACGACGTTCCAGTGGATATGCTTGAGGGTAAGCTCCAGGTCAATCAGCGCCACGAGCCGGTTCTCAAGCGTATCGATCACTGTCTGCGCGTCTTTCTTGTCCATTCCGGGAACGGTGAATTTCAGGGTTGTCATTGCAATCTCCTTGCTCTGTGTTTTGGCTCTGTACATTTGCGACGCGGTATACGCCGCGCTCACATAGGTATCAGCAAAGAGCGTGCCAGGCCTGAAAACACGTGATTTGAGCGAAATTAACGCAACACCGGGGAGAAATTGGGTGATTGGCTTGTAGTAGTTACGAAAAGCGTGCAAATACTGCAGCGCCCGATCAGACAAGCTTCCGCGGATCAAGCAGTTCGGCCAGCGTGGCTCGATCGATATCAGTCTCCTGCGCCGCCACATCAAGGATTTCTCGCTGCTGCGCATAGGCGATGCCCGCAATCTTCGCCGCCTGATCGTAACCGATATGCTGGGTCAACGCCGTCGCGAGAATTGGGTTGCGTGCCAGATTCCGAGCGATGGCGGCCTCGTCCACTGTAAACTCGGCAATGCACTGGTCAGCCAGGGCCATACAGCTGCGCTCCAACAGCCCGATGTTTTCGAGCAGGCTGTCGGCGATCACCGGGAGCATAACGTTGAGTTGAAAGTTACCGGACTGACCCGCCAACGCGATCGTTGCGTCGTTGCCAACGATTTTCGCCATTGCCATGAGCACCGCTTCGGGCACGACGGGATTGGTCTTACCGGGCATGATACTGCTGCCCGGCTGTAGCGACTTGAGCCGGATCTCACCCAGACCGGCCAGCGGACCGCTGCCCATCCACCGCAGGTCATTGCTGATTTTCGTCAGGGCAACGGCGAGCACGCGCAACTGTCCGGACACCGCGACCGCCGTATCCTGGCTCGCGATCGCGGCAAAATGATTGCGCGCGGGCGCAAACGCCAGTCCGGTACGGCGATTCAGCGCCTCGCAAAACAACGTGGCAAAGCGCGGATCGGCGTTCACACCGGTGCCCACCGCGGTACCGCCCTGGGCGAGCGCCAGCAGCCCGGACCGCGCCGCGCCAATGCCGTCGCGAGCGTTCTCCACCTGTGCCCGCCAGCCCGAGAGCTCCTGCGCCAGTGTGATAGGCATGGCGTCCATCAGGTGTGTACGCCCTGTCTTGACGCTGTCCGCGAGGCCACGCTCACGGGCGGCGATCACGCTACGCAGATGATCGATCGCGGGGGCGAGACCCTGCCCGAGCGCCAGTTCGGCACTCACGTGAATCGTGGTAGGAATGACATCGTTGCTGCTCTGGCTGCAGTTCACGTGGTCGTTCGGATGCACAGGGGCGCCGAGCGCGCCGGTTGCCAGCGTCGCGATGACCTCGTTGGCGTTCATGTTGGTGCTGGTGCCCGAACCGGTCGGGTAAACATCGACGGGAAACATATCGCGATGACCGCCATCGGCTATCTGCAGGGCGGCGTCCACGATCGCAGCGGCGATATCAGCAGGCAGTAATCCCAGTGCCGCGTTGGCCTCGGCCGCACTGGCCTTGACCAGGCCCAGTGCACGGATGAACGCGTGCGGCATCGGGCCGCCGCCGATGCGGAAGTTGTCGACAGCGCGCTGCGTCTGGGCGCGGTACAGCGCCCCGGCGGGGACCTCTACTTCCCCCATGCTGTCGCGTTCCGTACGCAGCTCGCTCATGCGCCGGTCGCGCTCTCGCCCAGGATGCGATTGAGCACATAGGTCAGCACGCCGCCGGCGCGGTAGTACTCGACCTCCATCGCGGTATCGATGCGCGAACGCAGGGTGATTTCGCGCGTGCTGCCGTCGGGGTAGTGCACCACCGCTTGAAGTTCCTGCTTGGCCTTGAGTTCCCCGTCCAGGCCGAGGATATCGAAGCGCTCGAAGCCGGTCAGCGCCAGAGTCTGCCGGTTGTCATCGCCGGTAAACTCCAGCGGCAGGACGCCCATCCCGACCAGGTTGCCGCGGTGGATCCGCTCG
>CAYGOX010000035.1:8750-18227 GCA_964351485.1 uncultured Halioglobus sp. | reverse complement strand
TCGGCGGATTGGATGCCGCGCACCATTACCAGTATGATTGCGCCTTTTCACGCAGGACAACTCAGATGGCCAAGCAGCGCGTACTCACCGGCATCACGACCACCGGAACGCCGCACCTGGGTAATTATGTGGGTGCTATCCGCCCATCGATTGCCGCGTCCAGGGATGCTTCACTGGATACTTACTTTTTCCTTGCCGATTACCACGCGCTGATCAAGTGCCAGGATCCCGACCTGGTCCGGCAGTCCAGCAAGGAAATTGCTGCTACATGGCTGGCGTTGGGGCTCGACACCGACAAAGCCGTGTTTTATCGCCAGTCTGATATTCCCGAGATTCCGGAGCTGGCCTGGATTCTGAGTTGTAACGCCGCCAAGGGTCTGATGAATCGCGCTCACGCCTACAAGGCGGCGGTGGCGGCCAATGAAGAGGCCGGGGAGGATCCGGATCACGCTGTCACCATGGGTTTGTTCAGCTACCCGGTCCTGATGGCGGCCGATATCCTCATGTTCAATGCTCACCGGATTCCGGTCGGCCGTGACCAGATCCAGCACGTGGAAATGGCGCGGGATATCGCCGCGCGTTTCACTCACCATTTTGAAGACCTGTTTACCCTGCCCGAGGCGGAAGTGTCGGATGATGTCGCGGTGCTGCAGGGCCTGGACGGGCGCAAGATGAGCAAGAGCTACAACAATACGATCGCGCTGTTTCAGCCCGAAAAGCAACTGCGCAAAAGCATCAACAAGATCAAGACCAACCTGCTGGAACCGGGCGACCCGAAAGACCCCGATGATTCCACCGTATTCCAGATATGGGCGGCGTTTGCGTCGCCTGAACAGACGGCGCAGATGCGCGAAGAGTTCGCTCAGGGTATCGCCTGGGGCGAGGCCAAGAAACGCCTGTTCGAACTGGTCAACGAGGAACTGGCCCCGGCCCGGGCACGTTACGACGAGTTGATGGCAAACCCCGCAATCGTCGAAGACATTCTGCAGGCCGGAGCAGAGCGCGCCCGCAAGGAAAGTCGCGAACTGATGGCGCGCATTCGCGATGCGGTGGGCATCAGTCCGCTAAGCGCCTAGATCTGACCCCGGCGCTGCTAGGCCGGTGCGTTAGCCAGGTCCTCGCGCAGCGAACGCGATGCCAGGAAGAAATGTACGGTTGACCACGTCATTACAATCGGTAGCAGGTAGAGCATGGCCTGGCGCAGGGAATGCTGCCCCAGTTCCGGTTGCAGGTGGTCACTGAGCATACCTACCAGTAGCGGGCCGAGCCCCATGCCGATCAGGTTGAGAATCAGGAACAGGACCGCCGAGGCCAGCGCGCGCATTCTCAGCCCCACCAGCCCGTGCGTCATGGCGATGGTGTTGCCCAGGTAGACATTCTGTAGCAGCCCCGGGATCACCGACATCGCCAGCGCCCAGTAAGGGCCGTTGACAATATAGGTCAGCGCGATGAAGGGAATGGCGATTATGCCGGCCAGGCAGGGCACCCACATGTACCAGCGCTGGTCCCTCGGCCCCAGTTTGTCCGCCACCAGGCCGCCGCAGAAAACACCGATCGCTCCAAGTACCCCGCTGATAATCGCCAGCCAGGTGCCCAGTTCGCCGGTGCTCATGCCATAACTGCGAATCATGAACGAGGCGGTCCAGCTCGCCGAGCTGTAGCCGACAAACGCGTTGAGCGCGGCCGCCAGAGCCATGTGACGGAAGGAGCGGCGTTGCCAGAGCAGGGCGAGTACGCCCAGGAAGGGGGTGTCGTCGGCTGTCGTGGCGCGCTGTTCGGCGAGTCCCCTGATCGGTTCACGCAGGGTGAAGCGAACCAGTACCGCCAGAAGTATCCCGGGAATTCCCACGACCACGAAAGCCCACCGCCAGCCGAAATACTCGTTGATCCAGCCACCCAGCAGAAAGCCGAAGAGAATGCCGATATTGACGCCGGTCGAGTAAAACCCGATGGCGCTGGCGCGTTTTTCTGGCGGGAAAATGTCCGAGATGATTGAGTGGGAGGGCGGGCTGCCACCGGCTTCACCGACCCCGACGCCGATGCGCGCCAGCAGCAACTGCGTGTAGTTTTGCACGGCGCCGCTGATCGCCGTCATGAAACTCCAGGTAAACACGGCCGCGGCGACGATGTTGCGGCGGTTGGAGTGGTCGGCCCAGCGTGCGATCGGGATGCCGGCACTGGCGTAGAACAGCGCGAAGGCGAAGCCGGCGAGCAGTCCCAGCTGGCTGTCAGACAGGCCCAGGTCCAGCTTCACCGATTCCTGCAGGATGGCCAGCAGCTGCCGGTCGATGAAATTGAACGCGTAAACAACCGTTAACAGGACGAGGGCATAATGCCTGGCACGGGCGGAGTCATAGGCACCCGGTGAGGTGGCGGACATGCATCGGTATCCTTTCCGTTAACCCTATATAAAACAAGGGTTTGGCGTGAACTGATTCACAATCTGATTCGTTTGACGGGGTGCAATTGGCACGAACGTCGCCGAACGCTTCTTTTTCTGGGGGTAATATGGCATTGTCCCTCTGCGCTGTAAATTGGCGAATTTTTAGCCGATGGCCAAACTCTGACTGGCGGCGATCAAACCCCGTATCAAGGGGCGAAAAGTTGCAGCAATTCAGTGATTTGCGAATGACTCCTGATCCGGGCTATTCGCTAAAGCCGGCATTTTGTACTAGAGTGCTGCAGATAATAATTGTGTTTTGGGGGTGCCCATGAGTCGCCAGGTGCGGGATCACGAAATTCTCTCCGCCGTCTTTGCCAAAATGGATGTGCCGGCGCTGTCCGCCGCGGGCGGTGTCCTTTGTTCCATCGGCCTGTTCATGGCCACTGCCATTCTCCTGCTCCAGGATGTTCCGGCCAACTACCCGGTCGGTCCTCACCTGAGCGCGCTGGCCGACTACCTGCCCGGTTACAGCGTGACCTGGCCCGGTGCTTTCATCGGCGCGGTGTACGGATTTCTCGTCGGTGCGCTGGGCGGCTTCGCCGCAGCGGTCTTCTGGAACATCACCCACTATGTCGCACTGGGTGTCATGCTGATCAGCTCCGCCGAGCTGGCAGATTGAGGTAGGGGATCGATGGGGAATTATCAGACAATGCAAGCAGCCAACCAGAACGTGCACGGCATCAACCTCAAGCTGCTGTACGCGGCGATTCGCTTCAACGCGTTGATGCTGGGTATCACGGGCGGCGTCATATCCGCCGGCATCATGTATTTCGCGACCATAGGGTCCATCGCCAAGTGGGGCGAGCACTCAGGGAATTACCTCGGCTTGCTGGCCGTGTTCTTTCCCGGTTATTCCGTGTCCCCGGGTGGTGCCTGGATCGGCGCGTTCTGGGGGTTCGTCTACGCGGCCGTGTTCTTTTCACTCAGCTACCGGCTGTATGGCCGCGTGCTGGGGACGAAGATCGCCGATCTGCTTCTGAGCAAACAGCCATCGGACAACCCGGTCCTCAAGCCGACGATCCTGCGCCTGCACGGCGTCAGCCTCGGTACCGCGCTGGGCGCCATGGCGGCGCTGGGCCTGTTCTGTTCCACCAGCTGGCTGGTGATTCGCGGTACCGCGCACGAGAGCGTACACGCGGCCCTGTTATCAAATTATATTCCCGGATACAGCGTCAGCATCCTCGGCGGTTTTGTCGGTGCGTTGCAAATGTTCGTCGTGGTGTTCGTGGCAGCCCTGTTGCTTGCAGCGGTATATAACAAAATCGTAGATATGCGTCATCGATAGGCAGGTAACATGGATAAAAGCAGTAACAATAATGATCATGTTGTAATTATGGGTGCCGGCCCCGCGGGCCTGGCCACCGGACACGAACTGAGCGTCAGCGGCGTCAAGGTTTCGGTCATCGACCGCAACGATTTCGTCGGCGGTTTGTGTAACACCAACGATTACAAAGGTTACAAGTTCGACCTCGGTGGCCACCGCTGGTTCACCAAGAACGAGGATCTGAACGCCTGGTTCCGTCGCCTGATGGGTGATGAAATCGTCTGGGTTGAGCGCATCAGTCGCATATATTACGACGGCGGTTACTACACTTACCCGATCAGTATCCTGAACGTTATCAAGAACGCCGGGATATTCACTATCGCACAGGCCGGTATCACCTATATCTGGTCGGCTTTGCAGTACTCCATCTTCAACAAGTCGATCAACAACATGAAGGACGCCTATGTCGCCCAGTTCGGTGGCAAGCTCTACGACATGTTTTTCCGGCGTTACAGTGAAAAGGTGTGGGGACTTCCCTGTGAAAAGCTGTCTTCGGACTGGGTTTCCCAGCGCAGCGCCGGGTTGTCCATCTGGACCGTAATCCAGGAATCGCTGCTCAAGACCAAGACGGATAACGAGAGCCTGATCGAGGAGTTCATGTACCCGCGCGACGGCTATGTTCGCATTCCGCAGCGGATGGCTGAGGATATTCTCGACAATGGCGCCGAGAACAAGATCCACCTCGAATCCACGGTGACTCGCATCAAGTACCACGGGCCCTATGATTTTGAAGTGGTCCGCACTGGCAAGGACGGCGTTGAGGTGTCCGAGCGCGCGACCAAGGTGGTATCGACGATCCCGCTGGGCATTCTCCCGCGCATTATGGAGCCGGCCTGTCCGGAAGAGGTCGTGAAGGCGGCCTCGGCGCTCTCGTTCCGCGCGCTGATTACGGTCAACCTGATTCTGAAAAAACAGCGTGTCTCCATTGATACCTGGCTGTATGTGCAGGACGAGGACATCCTCTTTGGGCGTCTGCACGAGCCCAAGAACTGGAGCCCGGCGATGGTGCCCGACCAGTCAACCACTTCCCTGGTCCTGGAGTGCTTCTGCACCAAGGATGATCATCTCTGGCAGATGTCTGACGAGGATATCGGCAATCGCTGTGCGAAGGACCTCGAGGAAAAGCTCAAGTTTATCGACAGCTCGGAAGTCATCGACTTCCAGGTGGTCCGGTCCCTGCAGGCCTATCCCGTATACGACCTCGATTACGCCGACAACATTAAAGTGATCAACGATTACCTGGCCGGTTTCGAGGGCCTGCATATCGTCGGCCGGGGTGGTACGCACCGCTACAATAATGCCGACCATTCCATCGAGATGGGGCTGCTCCTGGGTCGCAAGATTCTCGGTTATGACGTCGATTACATGGACGTGAATACCGAGCCGGAGTATCACGAGATCAAGAGTTCGAAAGATCCGCAGCGCGATTACTACAAGGTGGAAGAAGCCAGCTAGGCGGGCCTTGTCCAGCGCACCGGATAGCCGCCACTTTCCTCTGACCGTTAAGCCTAGCGGGGCCCCTGCGTGAAAATCGGTATCGACGCTACCTGTTGGTGGAACAATCGTGGGTTTGGTCGATACACCCGCGAGATGCTGACGGCTTTATTCGAACTCGACGCTCCCCACCATTACACCCTGTTTGTCGATCAGCCAATCGAGGATCTGACCCGCTACCGCCAGGTGACGGTGGTGGAAGTCGCGTCATCGCGCCCAACCACCGAGGCGGCGGTTGCCGACAGCAGCCGTTCCCTGCGCGACATGTATGCCCTGAATCGCGCGGTGGCGCGCGCTGATCTGGATATCATGTATTTTCCTGCCGTGTACTCGTGGTTTCCTGTTCCCCGGCGCCTGCCGACCATGCTGACCGTGATGGACGCGATTGCGGAGCATTACCCGAAGCTGATTTTTTCCAGCTGGAAAAGCCGTTTCTTCTGGACGCTCAAGGTCAAGCTGGCGGTCCTGAGCAGTGCGCGCATCATTACCCTGACTCAGGCTTCCAAGGCAGAGATCATCGAATATATCGGCGCGCCCGCGGACAAGATCGATATTGCCGGTTGCGCCCCGGGCAAGCAGTTCCAGCGCACGGATGACGTCGAGCGCATCCGGCAGGCCCGGGAGCGGGCGAATCTTCCGGTGGACGCGCCTATCATCGTGTATGTCGGCGGGCTCGCACCACATAAAAACCTGCACGGCCTTCTCGACGGGTTCGAGCGGTCGCTGGAGCAGGGCGGCGTGGGTGATGTCCACCTCGCGCTGATTGGTGATTTCAAGGGCGCGGGTTTCCTGTCCAATTACGAGAGCCTCAGGGCGCGTGTTGAAAGCAGTAACGTGCTGCGCGAGCGCGTCCGGTTTTGCGGTTACGTGTCGGACGACGACCTGGTCGCACTCTACAGCAGCGCAGTCGCAGCGGCGATGCCGTCCTACTCCGAAGGCTTCGGCCTGCCGGCGGTGGAGGCGATGGCCTGTGGCTCACCTGTACTGTCGAGCACACTGGGTTCATTGCCCGAGGTGGTCGGTGACGCTGGCATTTACTTCGATCCGTTCAATATTGACGAAATCGCCACCGCGATTACCCGTATGGTCAGTGATGAGGCCGGTCACGCGAGATTGTCAGCCATCGCGCTCGAGCGGGCGCCGCAGTTCACCTGGGACAATGCAGCGCGTCTGGTGCTGACTCATATCGAAAATATGGTTCGGAAGTGATGCAGTGAAATTCTGCATGGTCACCACATTCTACCCGCCTTACCATTTCGGTGGTGATGCGACGTATGTGCGGGCCCTGTCACGGGCGCTGGTCCGACGTGGACATGAGGTGACCGTCATTCATTGTGAGGACGCCTATGCATTGCGTGGCACCGATGTCGATGACGCGGCGCCGGTTGACGACGGCGTCAGGGTGCTTCGCCTGAAAAGTTCGCTCGGTGCGTTGTCTCCGCTGGTCACGCAACAGTTGGGTGTTCCCGGCCTCAAATCCCGTCAGTTGCGTGCATGGCTGGATGAGGACTTTGACGTGGTCAATTTCCACAACGTATCGCTGGTGGGCGGTCCGGGCGTCCTGTCCTTAAGCCGCGCGCCGGTGACGCTGTATACGCTGCACGAGCACTGGCTGCTGTGCCCCACACACATCTTCTGGAAAAACCGCGTCAAGCCATGCGACAGCCGCCAGTGTGTCCGCTGCAGCCTGCGCTCGGGTATCCCGCCACAGTTTTGGCGCTATGGTTCGTTAATTGAGAGATCGCTGGCGTCGGTCGACTGCTTTCTTTCTCCCAGCCAGTACACTGCGCGCCGTCACGCCGAGCAACTGCCCGTCGGTGACAGGACTGTCGTATTGCCGCTGTTTGCGATGATGTCGCCCCCTGCACCGGAGCAGAATCCTGAGGCAAGCGGCCGATTCCTCTACGTGGGACGGCTGACGCCGGCCAAAGGTATACAGGAGCTCCTGGAGAGCTTTTCAAAATGGCCGCAGTTCACGCTGGATGTCATCGGTGACGGCGAACTCGGGAGCGCGTTGCGCAGCCGCTACGCCGCCTTGCCCAATATCCGTTTTCTCGGCGCCGTACCGCAGGAGGAGCTCGTGCGGCACTACCAGGCGGCCACGGCGCTGGTGATGCCCTCGCTGGCGCCGGAAACGTTTGGCCTGACCATTGTTGAGGCCTTTGCCTGTGGCACACCTGCCATCGTGAAAGTGGCCGGGGGTAATCGCGAGGCAATTGATGCCAGCGGTGCGGGTCGCCTTTACGAGGACGAGGCGGGGCTCTTTGCTGCCCTGGAGACCCTGGCGCACGATAGCGACGCCCGGCGTCACCTCGGAGCGCTCGCGCGCACAGCCTACGAGTCGCGCTATACGGAAGAGCGCCATCTGCAGGATTATCTGGCAAATGTTGAAATCGTGCAGCAGCGCAAAGAAAACGCTACGAGACTGCGGTAAACTCCCGCTATACGATAATAGCAACATAACGAAAGAACACCCGTGGATTCCACCAGCGAAGCTTCCCAGCCAGCCGATCCTGCGCGCATCAGTGTGATCATGCCGGTGTATAACGGCGCGTCATTCATTGCACAGAGCCTCGTGCCGCTGCAGGCCATGCTCGAGCGTGGAGAAATTCTCGAAATTATCGTCGTCGATGATGGCTCCACGGATAACTCCGCCGAACTCGCCGCGTCGATGGGTGCTCAGGTTGTTCCGTCCGGTGGTCGGCTCGGTCCCGGCGGCGCGAGAAACCAGGCGGCCAATGTCGCCAATGGCGATGTGCTCTGGTTCGTGGATGCTGATGGCGTGTTGCACGATACGGCTGCGGAACGTCTCAAGGTGGCCCTGGCGACGCCCGGTGTGGTCGCGGTGTTCGGGTCCTATGACGATCGACCGCCGGCCACCAATTTCTTTTCGCAGTACAAGAACCTCGTACACCACTACTACCACCACCTGGCTACGGAAGAGGCGCAGACTTTCTGGTCCGGCTGTGGCGCGATCCGCAAGGAAGCTTTCCTGGCGGTCGGTGGGTTTGACGTGGTCCAGTTCAAGTATCCGTCGGTGGAGGATATCGAGCTTGGACACCGGTTGCTCGACGCGGGCGGTCGCATCCTGCTGCGCAAGGAAATTCTCTGTACGCATCTCAAGGAATGGCGCCTGGGCAATCTCCTGCACACTGAAATTTTCCGTCGCGCGATTCCCTGGTCGCGCCTCATCGTGATCGGTACCGGCTTGCCCAATAACCTCAATGTGGGCATCGCAGAACAGGTGCGGGCGGTGTTCGCCGGCATACTGCTGTTGGTCACGCTCGCGGCGCTGGTCGGCCTGGTGCCCCTGTTGGCCATTGTGCCTGCGGTGGTCGTCGTGGCGCTGGCGAACCAGCAGATTGCGAAATTCTTTTTTCGTCGGCGCGGTTTCTGGTTTGCCTGTCGCGCGTTACTCTTTCACCAGGTGTATTACCTCTACAGCTCGGCCGCCTTTGCCTGGGTAGTCCTGGAGCAGGTGGTCGAAAAAGTCACTGGCGGGCGCATCTCGGTCGGGGCGTAAGCCGGGCCCGGTCGGGCGGGGGAAGCGATGCTGGATCGCATCAAGCGAATGATCTACAGGCTGCTGGTTCTGGGCGGTGTACGTGCACCGGCCCGGTTGCTGCTGCAGCTGGTCAATGCCAACCAGGCGCCGGCGCTGGCGCCGGTTCCCGCAGCGCAGCGAGTGCTGGTGCTGGCGCCGCACATGGACGATGAAACCATTGGCTGCGGCGGTGCGCTGAGGCAGCATCTGGCCGCGGGCGCTTCCGTGGACGTGGTGTTCCTGACCGATGGGGCAGAGGGATTTGAACACGACGAGCGACAACGTCTAACGCACGACGATCGCTGCGCCATCCGGCGACGAGAAAGCGAGGCCGCGTGCGCTGTGCTTGGCGTAAGTGCCACACACTATCTCGACCTGCCCGATGGTCGCTCCCGGATCGAACCCACTGTCGTGGAGGCGTTTCTGTCGCTTCTCGACAAGGTTGCGCCGGATATCGTTTACCTGCCGTTCCTGACCGACTCCCATCACGACCATCGCACCTGCAACGCACTGTTGCTGGAGGCCGCCCGGACGCAGCCCGCGCTTGACGCGTTGCTGTGTAACTGTTACGAGGTCTGGACGCCTCTGCTGCCCAATCATATCGTGGATATCAGTGCCGATATCGATACTAAAATGGCGGCGCTTGGCTGTTACGAAAGCCAGCTGGCGATG
>CAYGOX010000035.1:0-8740 GCA_964351485.1 uncultured Halioglobus sp. | reverse complement strand
TTTTTCCTGAGAGTAGTGCTTAGAAGATGGAATCCAGTCATTGACGAACAAAGTTGCGCTGCCCAGCAATATCGGCGCACCGGAAGAGATCAACGCACCAAGAATCGCAGCCAGGGCTATGCCGAGGCGTTCTACCTGACGACGCTGGGAGAGTATCGGAAGCTCGCGTCCCTGCTCGACTAGCCGGTCCCTGGTTCCGGCCGCACCGCGCGCCGGTTGCATGCACAAGGTATTCCTATAAGATACGCCGCCCACCCGGCCCCAAGGTGCACTGCGAGCGTGTTGTCCAAGAGCACAACAAAGGAACTCCTTCGACTGGCACTGCCGATGGTGGTGTCGCAGGGTGCTTTTGCGGTGATGATTTTCACCGACCGGCTCTTCATGTCCTACATGGACTCGGCCCATATCGCCGCGGCGCTCGGCGGCGGGGTGGCCGCCTTTTTCTGCATGTCGTTCTTCACCGGCCTGATCTCCTACGGCAACGCGATGGTGGCCCAGTACTACGGTGCGAGAAAGTATGCCCAGTGCACCCGCGCGACCACCCAGGGCATGCTCATCGCACTGGCCAGCGCGCCCCTGCTGGTCACCCTGGGCATTGTGGGGGTATCGGCTTTCGAGTATCTGGATCACGAACCTGTTCAGGTCCCGCTGGAGCAGGCCTACTTCAGGGTGCTGCTGTGCGGCGGCCTGTTTTCGTTGCTGAACGCCGCGTTCGGGTCGCACTTCTCGGGACTGGGCTGGACACGCATTGTCATGATTACCAATGTGCTGGGCACGGCGGTGAACATTCCCGTGTCGTGGGTGCTCATCTTTGGCAAGTTGGGAGCACCGGCACTGGGTATCGAGGGGGCGGCCCTTGGCACGGTAATCGCCTCGATCTTTACCAACCTGGTGTTTCTGCTGTTCTACCTGCACCGGGAGCACCGGGTGATGTTCAAGGTGGACGAGGCCTGGCGGTTCGACCGGGCGATCATGCGCCGCTTCCTCCGGCTCGGTTTACCCTCCGGCCTGGAAAATTTCATGAACATCGCCACCTTCAACCTGTTCCTGTTGTTGTTCCAGTCTTACGGTGTGGTCGAGGGCGCGGCGATGGCGATCGTCTTCAACTGGGACCTCCTGTCCTTCGTGCCGATGATTGGTCTCAATATCGCCGTGATGAGTCTGATCGGGCGCTTTGTCGGGGCCGGGGACATGAAGCGGGCTAACGAGGTTATTGCGGCGGGATTTCTGCTCGCGTTTTCCTACTCGGGCACCCTGGCTGTCGTGTTCTTCCTGTACCGCGTCGAACTGATTGCCTTCTTCGATACCGGTGACGCGGATTACCCCGCGATCATTGCCATAGGCTCGCAGATGATGATCGGGCTGGTGAGCTACATGCTCGCCGACGCGACCCTCCTGATCAGTGGCGGGGCGCTGCGTGGGGCAGGGGATACGCGCTGGATCATGGTGACCTCGACGACGGTGCACTGGATCATGCTGTTGATTCAGTACTGCACGATCGTGGTCTACCGGCTCGACGCGCTGGTCTCGTGGTGGGTGTTCGTTGCGACGCTGATTTCGCTGGCGCTGATCTATCTTGCGCGCCTGCTGGGCAACACGTGGCGCAGTCCTGAACGGCTTGCGCGGGTGCTGGCGGAGTAGGGGTTCAGCGCGTCAACAGGCGGCGGATGAATCCCTGGTGAGGGCGTTCCTGCGCCTGTTGATCAAGCAGGACTTCGAGCTGCTCCTCGATTTCGTTCGCCACGCGCGCGCGAATATCCCGCAGCCGGGCCGGTGGCAGCTTTTTCCCCTTGTGCCTGGAAAGGTCGATCGGTTTGCCAAACCCGAGGTAGCACGGCTGCGGCTTGGGCAGCAGCGATCCGAGCGCCCCGATGGGAATGGGTGGCAGGATATCCGTGCGGAAGTCATCGCCCAGTAGCCCGGCGCGGGTGAGCAGTTTGCCCAGTGCAGTCTCGGGCAGGTCCTGTCCCTCGATCAGGTGGCCATAGAACTCGTCCGGACCCACCAGTCCGAAAGGCATAATCGTGTAGCCGTGGAGTGCCGCGAGTTTCACAAACCCGTAGCGCTCCTTCCATTGCAATTCATACAGCCGCGAGAGCGGCTTGACCGCCTCGTAGGCACCGCCGGGAAATACCAGCATATCCTTGCCGGCTTCCATGAGTGCGGTGCACACCTCGGGGTGCCCCATAACACCGCCGTTGCTCATGATGAACCGGGCGATCTGGTCGTTGGCAAACAGGAAGCGGTCGCCCATGGCGCGGGGGAAGCGCTTCAGCTCCTTGAGAAAGAGCGGCATGATCACCATGCCATCGAGTGCAAACAGCGAGTGATTGCCGACGAAAAGGCAGGGAGTATCGGGCAGATTCTCGGCGCCGGTGATCGTGGGCGTGAAACAGCGCTTCACCGTTTGGTAGGCCAGCTCTATCTGGTAGCCGGGCGGGTGGTCTACCGCCAGTGCGCGGGCGATATGAGCCTCCAGGACGGCGGGGTCCTCCAGTGGCTGGCTGTCCTTGTCAAATGCTGCCATGGCGTCGAAGTCTGTGAAGCGGTGGCGCAGTATATCTGCTTGACTGCGCAGGCGGTACTGCCTTTCTGCGCCGGGGAAATTGCGCTAGAGTGGGCCGCTTCTAGCGAAGGAGTGTCCTATGGAATCCAAGCATGTCGCCATCACGGGTGCCACCGCAGGTATCGGTCGATTCAGTGCGCTTGAACTGGCCCGTCGCGGGGCGGACCTGACGCTGTTCTGCCGCAACGCGGCGAAGGCGGATGAACTGGTCCAGGAGATAGTTGCGCAGGGCAGTGCAGAGCCCACCGTCATTCGAATGGATATGGCGGACCTCGATAGCGTCAGAACAGCTGCAGAGGAGTGCCTGGCCCTGCAAAAGCCCGTCGATGTGTTGCTCAATAATGCCGGCGTGATTAACACGTCGCGCAAGGTCAGTGCCGACGGTTTCGAGGAGACGCTGGCGGTCAACCACTTCGCACCGTTCGTCCTGACCGGTATGTTGTTGCCCGCAATCAGGAACGCGGCGCCGTCGCGGATTGTCAACGTGGCATCCGACGCACACAGTTTCGTGCGGGGCATGCGTTTTGAGGATATGCAGGCCGAGCGCAGCTATCGCACCTTTCGCGAGTACGGCCGCTCGAAGCTGGCCAACATCCTGTTCACGCGCAGCCTGGCACGCCGCCTGGTCGAAGAGCAGATCACGGTCAATTGCCTTCACCCCGGCGCCGTTGCGACTTCACTGGGTTCTCAGAACAACGGCGTGCTCAGCTCATTGCTGCCCCGACTGCTCAAGCCCTTTTTCAAGTCGCCGGAGCAGGGCGCAGAGACGTCGCTCTACCTCTGCTGCAGTGACGAGGTTGCCAGTGTGACAGGTCAGTACTTCGTCAATTGCAAACGTGTCGACCCCAAGCGCTGGGCGCGCGACGATGCCGCCGCGGAGCGGCTGTGGGAGTACACGGAAAAAACCACGGGATTCAAATTTCCCGCCTGATCGCTAGAAGCTTCTTTCCCCGGTGTCCTCACCGGGGCATATTTACCCAGGAGATACCCTTGAATTTGAAACGCTTTGCGCTGCTTGTTGTATTGCTTGCCTGGTCTGGCCTGATGCAGGCCGCGGCCCCGCAGACACGCCAGTTCACCTTTGTTTACTCGGTACAGGACGCCCAGTTTCCGACGGACGCGGCTGTGGACCTGTACGTGCCGGTGCCGGTCGATGCTGTCGGCCAGCGTGTCCTGTCGCACAGCGTCAGCTCTGAATTCGAGGTTGAGCGTGGACACGAATCGACTCACGGCAACGCGTTCTACCATTTGCACCGCGCCGCCGGCGATTCGCGGCCGATCGTGGCGACGTTCAGCTGGACCATCGAGCGGGATGTCGTGAGGGCCAATAGTCCGGAGGCGGGCAGTCCTGAAAGTCTGGCGCCCTACCTGGGCTCAAACCGGTTGGTGCCGGTGGGGCATGAGGTGCTCGACCCGATCCTTGGCGAGGTGCGCGCGGCGCGCAAATCCGCGAGCCAACCGGACACCGCGCGGGCGATATACGACTGGGTAGTGGACAACGTTGAATACAAGAAAGTCGGTACGGGGTGGGGCAACGGCGACACCTTCTGGGCCTGCAGCGAACGCTACGGGAACTGCACAGATTTCCACGCACTGTTCACGGCACTGGCCCGTTCGGAGGGTATTCCCGCCCGGTTTGAGATTGGCTTTCCCGTGCCCCTGGATCGCCGCTCCGGCAAGATTGGCGGTTACCATTGCTGGGTACAGTTCTATCTTCCCGGGGAGGGGTGGGTGCCTATCGATGCCTCCGAAGCCGCGAAGCATCCCGAGATGCGCGAGGCGTTGTACGGTTCACACCCGGCTGACCGGATACTGTTCAGCATCGGTCGCGACCTCGTCTTTTCCGACGCGACGCGGCAGCAACCGTTGAATTATTTCATTTACCCGCACGTCGAGATCGGCGGTAAGGCGTGGACGGGCAAGGTGCCCACTGCCTTCTCGTTCGAGGAAGCCAGTCGCTCCTGAGCCCTGCTACAGAACCGGCTTGCCGCTGATCCAGGGGTGCGCGTAGATCGTCAGCGCCAGGACGGCGAAGGCGGCGACCAGCAAGATGCCCTCTGCGTACCAGGCGGGCGCCGGCGGCCGCGTCCAGGCGCCGTCGCGGCGGTTGATCGCGAAAATCGATACCACTGCCCACGCGCCTAGCCCGCCAAAGAGCAGCAGCGAGCGCGAGTCGCCGTTAAGCAACAGGTGCGCCGCCGCCCACAGGGCAACGCCGGTCAGCTGCGGATGGCGTATCCACCGTTTGATTCTTGTTTTCAGAGAGCTGGCGGCCAGCAGGATAAACGCGATGACCATCAGCGCCAGCGCGACAGGGCGCAACCCGGCCGGCGGAGCGTACAGGTAGGTCGGTTGCGCGCTGCGCCAGCCCAGGATCATCAGCGCGAACGAGGCGACCAGCAGGAGTGAAAAGCCGGCCTTGTAGCCGTTCTCTCCCAGTCGGTTGACGCAGCGGGTGCGCAGGGCAACGCCCAGTGACGGCACCAGGTGAACAAGGGTAAACAATAAAACACCACACAGCAGCAGAGTCATGGTCGCGCTTCCTCGGTTGGGTGTTCCCAGCATAGCAGGGGCGAACCTGATTGCCAGGGCCATCCCGGGCTGACCTCCGCAATGGCTGCCCCGCCCAGGTCAGCGGATTTCGTGGCGCTGCCCGGGCGCGTCCGTTACTATAGCGCGATGTACGCAGAGGACGTTTCCCAGCTCCCCATCAACGATGTTATCCAGCCGCTGCGCGACAGTTTGCTGGATCACGACGACGTTGTTTTACAGGCACCACCCGGTGCCGGCAAGACGACCCTGGTGCCGTTGGAACTCATGAATGAACACTGGCTCCAGGGTTTGAAAATCCTGGTGCTGGAACCGCGTCGCGTGGCTGCGCGTGCTGCGGCGGCGCGCATGGCAGAGCTCCTGGGCGAGGTGCCGGGACAAACAGTCGGGTACCGTATTCGTCTCGACAGCCAGGTCAGTAACCAGACCCGCATCGAGGTTATCACCGAGGGAATTCTTACCCGCAAGCTCCAGTCCGATCCCGGTCTGGACGATGTCGGGCTCATAATCTTTGACGAATTTCACGAGCGGAATCTCGATTCCGACTTGTGCCTGGCGCTGGCGCACCAGGGCAGGCGCCTGTTTCGCGAAGGGCCGCCACTCAAGTTGCTGGTGATGTCCGCAACGCTCGACGGGCAGCGCGTCGCCGACCTGCTCGGTGGTGTGCCCCTGCTTACATCCGAGGGGCGGCAGTTCCCTGTTACCACTCACTACGGCGCGGCCTACCAGTTGCGCGACTCCATCGTGCCGCCCACGGTCGATACCGTGCTCCGTGCGCTCGACGAGCAGTCGGGCAGCGTACTCGTGTTCCTGCCCGGGCAGGCGGAAATTACCCGCGTTGCGCAAGAATTGTCCAGGCGTCTGCCGACCGAAGCGAAGGCGCTGGTGCGGGTGGTCCCCATGTTCGGCGGGTTGCCGCTGGATCAACAGCGCGAGGCTATCGACCCGGCACCCGAGGGCCAGCGCAAGGTCGTCCTGGCGACGAACCTGGCGGAGACGAGTCTTACGATTGAAGGTGTCGAGGTCGTGATTGACGGCGGCCTTGTTCGCGAACCGGTGTTCGATCCCGCGACCGGGATGACGCGCCTGACCACCCGGCGGGTCTCACGGTCTTCTGCCGACCAGCGGCAGGGTAGAGCGGGCCGTCTCGGCGCGGGCACCTGTTACCGGCTGTGGAGTGAAGAGCAGCAGGACCGGCTGGTGGCGCAACCCACGCCCGAGATCCTGCAGGCCGATCTCGCACCCATGGCCTTGCAACTGCTGTCCTGGGGTGTCGAGGATCCGGGTGACCTGGTGTGGCTCGATCCACCGCCCGAGGCACCGTATCAGCAGGCGGTCTCGGTGCTTGAGAAGTGCGGTGCGGTCTTCATGAATGAGGCCGGTGTGCACCAGTTGACCCCGCACGGGGTCAGGCTTGCGCAGATGCCCCTGCATCCACGGCTGGCGCATATGCTGCTCGTCGGCTGCGATATCCACGCCACGGAAACAGCCTGTCTGCTGGCGGCGATTCTCTCCGAGCGCAACCCGCTGGCCGGTCGCGGCGTGGACATACTCTCCACGATTGCCGTGCTGATGGGGCAGGAGCGGTGTCCGGAACAGTTCCAGTCCTGGTTCAAACGAATCTGGGAGCAAGCCCGGCGCTACGCACGCCTGGCCAGCGGTATCCACAAGCCGCGCAAGTACGCGATTGCCGTTGCGCAGGAAGACATGCTCGGCGTCCTGCTGGCCAGTGCCTATCCGGACCGGGTCGCCAGACGCCGCTCGGACGACGACCGCACTGCCTACCAGCTGAGCAATGGTCGCAGCGCGCAGCTGCCCGGCACCGACTCGCTGGCAGGCCGGCAGTGGCTGGCCATCGCCGAAATCGGCGGTCATGTGGGCGAGTCATCAGACCGGATATACAGCGCAACTGCGCTCAACCCCGATTGCTTCGGCGAGGTGCTCTCTACCCTGGTCACGGAAGAGGAGCACGTGGAGTGGGACTACCGCGCGGAGCGATTTGTCGCCGAACGACACAACCGGGTCGGCAGTATTCTGCTGTCGACGGAGCCGTTGCAAGTTGTGTCGGAGCAGGCGCGCGGTGCGGCCCTGCTCGGTGTTGTGCGCAAAAAGGGCCTCGACGTACTGCCGTGGAGCAAGAATCTCTCGCAGTGGCGCAGTCGGATCGCTGTGTTGCATGACGCCTGTGCGTCCGACGACGAGAACCCGTGGCCCGACCTGTCGGATGAAGCCCTGCTCGCAACCCTTGAGGAGTGGCTGCTTCCCTATCTGGGTGATATCCGCAGCCTGCAGGATTTTGCACGCCTCGACCTGAAGAGTATCCTGCGCAGCTTGCTGCCCTGGCCGCTGCCGCTCGAGCTTGAACGGCTGGCGCCGGAGCGCTGGGCGGCGCCGTCGGGCAGCAGTGTTGCGATTGACTACAGTCAGTCTCCCCCGGTACTGCCCATCAAGCTCCAGGAAATGTTCGGGTGCGAAGAGACGCCGATGATTGCGCAGGGCAGGGTGGCGCTGCAGGTTCATCTGCTGTCGCCAGCGCAACGACCGCTGCATATTACGCAGGATCTCGCGTCATTCTGGCGAAACGGCTACGAGTCGGTGCGCAAGGAGATGAAAGGGCGCTATCCCAAGCACCCCTGGCCGGACGACCCCCTGGTCGCGGTGCCAACGGCGCATACCAAGCGCAACGCCGGCTGATTGACGGCGCGCGGCGCCTAGTTGAGCGTGGCGCTGCGCAAATCACCCGCGAGAGAATCACGTACGGCGGGCGCCAGCTCGATCCCCTCAATTGAATAGGCTTCGTGATCGATGCCGGCTGTGATGCCCGCACCGCTCTGCACGGCGGCGATCATGCCGTTGTCCAGTTGGAAGCGCATGAAGTGGACGGAGGAGGTTTTGACGTCGTTCTCACGATCGAGATCTTCGTCGGCAATGGCGTAGACCGGCTCAAAGCCTTCTACCTTCAGCCAGACCTTGTCCTCGATCCCGATCATTTTCGCCAGCTGTGCGGCACGTTCCTGTGGATCGTCGTACTCAATCATGAACGTCGCTTTCCAGTTGTCGCCGTCAGGGATCAACGGGTTGTAGGCTTCGAGTTCCTCGGCGATACCGGCCGCTTCAAATACTTTTTCGATGCGGAGCATTTCCTGGATCTGGTAGCGGATCGTGAGCGCATCTTCAAAGTACAGCCGGGCGTGTTCGCCCAGCGCCACCTGACGGTTGCGCTTGTGCTCGATGACCCGCGCGCGGAAGGCGGGGCGCTCCTCGGCATATTCTTCGAGAGACCACAGGTCGGCGCGTGATAGTCGTGTCATCATATTCTCCGGTATCGCTAGAGTCCGTAGGCCATGCGTAGCAGCGTCATCGGGTGTTCGGCTTTCTCGACGCGGTCAGACAAATTGGCAATATGTGTTGCGGCCATGGGGCAGTCGCTCATGAAGTGATCGGCGCCCTGTTGGTCGACCTTGCGAACCACCGGCCGCGCGATCTTCACCGACTTGTCATGGGTTTCCTTTTTCACCGCGTAGGTACCGTCATGGCCGGAACACCGCTCGTGCGCTGTCACTTGCGTGCCCGGTACGAGGTTGAGCACGTCGCGGGTCTTGAGACCGATATTTTGCACACGCT
>CAYGOX010000034.1:0-18586 GCA_964351485.1 uncultured Halioglobus sp. | reverse complement strand
TTCGCCGGCGGTGCGTACGATAGGCCAGAAGGCCTTTGCGATGGCCGGCAAGACGATCGACGACATGGATTTTCTCGATATCTACAGTTGCTTTCCGTCCGCCGTGCAGATCGCCTGCGACGAGCTGGGCATTGCCCATGACGATCCGCGCGGCCTCACAGTCACCGGCGGCCTGCCGTACTTTGGCGGGCCTGGGAACAACTACGTGATGCATTCGATCGCAACGATGATGGATCGCCTGCGGGAAAACCCGGGCAAGTTCGGTTTGCTCAACGGCAATGGCTGGTTTATTACCAAGCATTCCATCGGCATCTACTCGACGCAGCCGATCACCTCGCCGTGGGAACGGGAACTACCAGCAAACTACCAGGCCGATATCGATGCGGAGCAGCATCCCGCATTCACCACGACTCCGTCGGGAGAAGCTACGATTGAGACGTACACCGTCGTGCACGGTCGTGCAGGCGTGGAGCGCGCACTGGTCATCGGTCGTCAGCACGACGGCACCCGATTTATCGCCGAAACGCCGGATGATCCGCAAACGCTGGATCGCATGGTGAGCCAGGACATGCTCGGTGCCGAGGGGGTCGTCACTACCGGCGAACCCAAGAACCTGTTCGTGCCGTCATGAAGGTGTTCGCGGGGTGGCGCGTCGTCGCCGGGGCCTTCGTGGCCATGGTCCTGGTCAACGGTCTTTTCACGTATGGTTTCACTGTACTGGTGAACCCGATCCGGGAGGAATTTGGCGCCAGCCTGGAACAGGTGATGTACAGCATGACGCTGGGCACCCTGGGCGGCCTGGTGGTCGGGCCCATTGTCGGCGTGCTGGTAGATCGCTATTCGGTCCGCATCCTCATGACAACGGGTTGCCTCATTACCGCCGTCGGCCTTTATCTGTTGGCGCAGACCGAATCCATTGCGGTGTTCAGTGTCCTGTTCGGTATCACCATGACGCTGTCCATGAACACCATGAGCTCACTACCCGGCAGCGCCGTGGTGTCGCGCTGGTTCACCCGCAATCGCGGCAAGGCGCTGGGTATCGCCGCGATGGGTACATCGCTGGGCGGGGCAATTATCCCGGCGCTGACGACCTGGTGGGTCGAGGCAAGCGGCTGGCGCGGCGCGCTGGAAAATCTGGCGTTGCTGACCCTGCTGGTCGTGACCCCTGTGGTCTGGCTGACGATTCGCAACCGACCCGAGGATATGGGTCTGCTGCCAGAGGGTGATGTGGAGGCGCCACCGGTAACCGGTGATGCGCCGGTGTCCGGGCTGGGCATGAAAGAAATTGTGCGTACCCGGGCCTTCTGGCTGGTGGGCCTGAGTATGGGCCTGATGTTCGCGGCCTTCTCCTCGATGCTGGCGAACCTCGCGCCCTATGCACAGCGCCTCGGTAACAGCGAGGCCGCCATCGGCACGATGATCGCCTTGCTGTCGATCGCCGGCCTGGTGGGTAAGCTGATCTTTGGCACCGCGGCTGACCGCATCAATCTCAAGTACGGGTTGTGGGGCGCGCACGCGCTGCTGCTGATTGCCTTCGTGATACTGCTGCTCGAGCCGCCGTACTGGATGCTGCTGGTAGCGGCGATTGCGTTCGGGTTGTCGACCGGGGGAATGTTGCCCGTGTGGAACGCCATGATGGCGCGCGTGTTTGGTGTCGACAGTTTCGGACGCGCGATGGGGGCTATGGGGCCGCTGATTACGCTCTGTATCCTGCCGGCCTATGCGATTGTCGGTCGCCTGTTCGACAGCACCGGGAGTTACGCGGCGGGTCTGCAGGTCTTCGGTGTGGCGATTATCGTGGGGGCGCTGCTCCTGCTGCCGCTGCGCCTGCCGCGCTGATCGCAACGCGATATGGCGGTAAGTAAAACCTTTTTATCCCGGAATCTCGGAGACGTGCAATGAGCAAACTGAAGCTGGGCCTGGCGCAGGGCTACTGGAGCGCGGGGCCCAATCCCGACTTTGTGAAAATCGCACAGGAGGCGGAAAAGCTCGGCTTCGATTCGGTCTGGTCGGCCGAGGCGTGGGGTAACGATGCGTTCACGCCGCTCGCGTGGATCGGTGCGCAGACGTCGAAGATCAAGTTGGGCACGGCGGTGGTCCAGCTGTCGGGCCGCACACCGACGTCCTGTGCGATGCACGCGCTGACGCTGGACCTGCTCTCCGAGGGCCGTTTTATGCTGGGACTGGGTGTCTCCGGCCCGCAGGTTGTCGAGGGCTGGTACGGGCGGCCGTTCCCCAAACCGCTGGCGCGCACGCGCGAGTATATCGACATCATCCGGCAGGTCTTCGCGCGCGAGGCGCCGGTGACCAATCCCGGACCCCACTACCCGCTGCCTTACGACGGCGAAGATGGCATGGGCCTGGGCAAACCGCTCAAGCCGATCGTGCACCCGCTGCGCAACCGCATCCCCATCTACATGGGAGCGGAGGGGCCGAAGAATATCGCGCTGGCGGCGGAAATTGCCGACGGCTGGCTGCCACTGTTTTACAACCCGTATGACGAGAGCGTCTACGCCGACTCGCTCAAGGATGCGCCGCCCGATTTCGATATTGCGCAAATGGTGACGGTCAATATCACCGACGACGTCGATGCGGCGCTTCTGCAGGTCAAATATTTCCTGAGCTTTTACATTGGCGGCATGGGCGCGAAAAGCACCAACTTCCACAAGAACCTGTTCATTCGCATGGGCTACGAGGAGGAAGCGGACCGCATCCAGGCGCTCTTTTTCGAGGACAAGCGGGACGAGGCGGCACGGGTCATCCCCGATGAGCTGGCCGATTCACTGTCGCTGGTCGGTCCGGTTGATCGTATCCGGGATCGCCTCAAGGCCTGGGAGGACTCGCGCGTGACCACGCTGCTGGTCACGGCGCCAGACGTAAAATCCGTGCAGGCTATCGGCGATCTCTGGGCCGGCGTCGCCTGATCGGCGCGCCCGCATCAGCGGCGGACAATATTCACCAGCGCACCGAGAATAATCAGGCCGCCGCCGATCCAGGTGTACAGCGCCGGTGCCTCGGCAAACAGCAGCCAGCCCAGCGCGGCGGCAAAGATCACCTGCACGTAGCTGTACGCCGAGGCCTTGCCGGCTGTTTCGGCGCGCATCGCATGCGTCAGGCCCAGTTGTCCCACCTGCGTAAACACACCCACCAGCAGCAGTAACGCCAGTGATCCGGCATCGGGAATCACGAACGGCTCGCCCGGTAACAGCAGCGCCAGGGGCAGGGCCATCAGCGGGAAGTAGAAGATAATCACTGAGGGATCCTCCAGACCACTCAGCCTGCGCACCATCACGTAGGCAATCGCGCTACCGAAGGCGCCGGCCAGGGCGATGCCAACTGGCATCAGTGGCAACGCCGATGCATCACCGGCCAGTGAGCCGGGCTGGACCATGATGAACAGGCCGGCCAGGCTCAGCACGATACAGGTCAGCGTGGCCGCGGTGATGGACTCGCGTAACACGAGCAGGCCCAGCAGTGCAGTGAAAACCGGGTGGGTGTACTGCAACAGCGTGGCCTCGGCCAGCGGCAGGTGCAGCACCGCGTAGTAGACGCAGATCAAAGCCAGCGCACCGACGATGCCGCGCGCGCACAGCAGGGTTCGGTGCGTACCCCAGGGCGAGAGGCCGCGGCGCCGTACATCAAGGTAGCTGATCGCGAGCGACACCAGGGCGCGCGCGGCGACGATTTCCATGAGGGGTATACCGCGCTGGGCGACGAGCTTGACGCAGGCGGCCATCAGCGCGAAGCCCAGTGCAGACAGCAACATGAAACGCGCGCCGGCGGGGAGCAGGGTCAGCATGAAAAAGACATCAGGTGGGCGTTACGCAGGTGTGGCGAAGACATGGCGCCAGTGTAGCGCGGTGTGACCCCCGCTGCACCGGTGGCTCAGGCCGGCTGGCAGGACGGGCAGTAGTAGAAACGTCGTCCGGCGATCTCCTCGCGGCGCACGGTGTCGCCGCAGCGATAACACGGGTGATCGTCGCGGCCGAACACGTAAAACCGGCGCCACTCCCGCGGCCGGCCTTCGCGCGCCAGCGCCCGCGACAATGCCGGTGCCAGCGTAATGCCTCCGCTCGCGTAGCTGCGCCGGCTGATCGAGAGTGTGCTGCGGGCTAGTCGCCCAAGGGCGCCGCGGGTCAGGTCCACAGGGCGGACATCCGGCGCGAGTTGCGCGTCGTGCAGAATCTCCGAGCGCAGGTAGTTGCCGTTGCCGGCCAGGAAGTGCTGGTCGAGGTACAGGCTGGTGAGTTCCCGGTTGCAGAAGGGCGATTGTTGAAGGCGCGCGGCGACCGTTCGCCAGGTCAGGCCCGTGTCCATAATGTCCGGGCCAAGTTTGGCCAGGAACGGGTGCTGGTCCAGTTCCGGAGTGGGCCAGACGCTGATGTCTGAGGCGCTGTACAGTATCGCGCTGTGGGTGGGGCTTTGCAGCAGCAGGCGCAGGCTGCGGTTGGTGTCCGGCAGGCGGTGGCCCTCGATCACCTGCCACACACCGTAAAGCTGGTTGTGCGAATAGATGGTGTAGCCGTGGTCGAAATGTGTCAGCAGCGCTTTGCCACGGGTTTCGACCCCGGTCACGCGCGCGCCCCGCAGCAGTTTCCCGTAGCGGCGCAGACGCGGCTGGGTAAAGCGGACGTTGGTCATCGTCTGGTCCACAAGAGCCGTCGCGATCACATCTGCGGCGCGTCGAATTTCGGGTCCCTCGGGCATGGTCTCTCGGCTCCTGTGGCTGTAGTTATGAATTTGGTTCTGGCTGTGGCTATGGGTGTGCTTACGCGCGGTCAGCCGGCAAAGATCACCTTCGTGCACTGGTTCCGGGCGCGTCGGGTCGGGTGCTTGCCAGACGTGTCGCAGGGCCCTATTGTGGTGCGCGTTGGATAGTACGCGCCCTCCCGCCTGACGAGAACCGGAGTGACCCATGACCGCAACCTTCAAGAAACCCTTCTACCGTCTTCGGCAAGCGCTGATGGGCAAGGTGATGCTCAAGCCCCAGCCGAAGCCACTCCTGTTCGCGGGGGAGGGCGCTATTGAACGTCTGTGCGACACCATCGGGCAATTTGGTCTGCGCAACGTGCTGATTGTCACCGACAAGCCGCTGCGTGAACTGGGCATCCTCGACCCAACCCTCGCCGCACTCGCCGCTGCCGGCGTTGACACGACAGTGTACGACGGGGTTTTGCCCGATCCCACCGTATCGGTGGTTAACGGGGGAATCGATGCCTTCCACGCCGGTGGTTGTGACGCGGTGCTGGCCTTTGGCGGTGGCTCGTCCATCGATGCTGCCAAGGTCGTCGCCCTGGCGGCGGGTAACGCCTGCCGGGCCGAGGACTGCCTGGGCATCGGCAAGGCGAAGAAGCCCTCCGTACCGTTTTTTGCCATACCCACGACAGCGGGCACCGGTTCGGAGGCCACGTTCATCGCGGTGATATCCGATGACGAAACCCACGCCAAGGGTCCGGTGATCGGCCCTGCGCTGATCCCGATCGCGGCCGCGCTCGACGCGACGGTCATGCGCGGCATGCCGCCGTCCATTACCGCTGCCACCGGCATGGACGCGTTGACCCACGCGATCGAGTCCTACATCGGCCGCTGGGAGACGCCCGAGACCAACTTCTACGGGCTGGCCGCCACGCGGCTGATTTTCCAGCACCTGCCGGTTGCCTGTCGCGATGGCCAGGACACGGCGGCGCGCGAGGCCATGGCCCTGGCATCCTTTTACGGCGGGCTCGCCATTACCAATGCACTGGTCGGTTACGTGCATGCTGTCTCACATAATCTCGGGGCCAAATACGGCGTGCCGCACGGTCTGGGCAATGCGATGGTCTTGCCGCACGTGCTGGAACTGTGTGCGGACGACGCCAGCGCGAAACTGGCGCAGCTGGCCGTGCACGCCGGGCTGGGCGCCGCAAGCGATTCCGATGCGGCCCTGACCCGCACGCTGATCGACCGCGTCTGGGCACTGAACGAGGAGATCGGCATTCCGCGCACCACAGACGTGATCCAGGCCGGCGATGTCGAGGAACTGCTCGATGCGATTATCGCCGAGGGCGCCAACTACCCGTGCCCGCGGTTTTTCTCCCGCGACGAGTGTCGTCAGATTCTGAAAAACATCGGCGCACCGGTTTAACCCGTGGGCGCCATACTGCTCGTTCACCTGCTCGCGGCACTGATCGCGCTGGCCGGCAGTGTCGGGGGTGTCACTATCGGTACCTGGCCGGTCATGGCGATTGCCGTGGCGCTGGCCATGGCGATCCAGTGGCTCGCTTTTGTTCCCGCCTACCGGTTCCAGACAGAGCGCTATTACGATCTCATTGGCAGTTCGACGTTTATCATTGTCACCGCCTTTGTCTTCCTCACGCGTGGCGCCTTCGACGAACGACGGCTGTTGCTGGCCGGGTTGATCATGTTGTGGGCACTGCGGCTGGGCAGTTTCCTGTTTCTGCGGATATTGCGCGACGGGAGTGACTCCCGGTTCGACAGGATCAAACCCTCTGCGGTGCTGTTTCTGCGCACGTGGACGTTGCAGGGTCTGTGGGTCGTGGTCACCGCCGGTGCGGCGCTCGCCGCGCTGAGCGCGCAGAGCACGACGCCAATGGGGGTGACCGGTTGGATTGGTGTCGGTATTTTCCTGGCCGGCTTCGCGATCGAGGCGGTGGCGGATTGGCAGAAACGGCGCTTTCGCGCGGCGCAGGGCAGCGAGGGATTTATCACAACGGGGCTGTGGGCGCTCTCGCGGCATCCCAATTACGTGGGTGAAATTCTGTTGTGGCTGGGCATCGCCGTGCTGGCCATGCCTGCGTTGCAGGGCTGGCAGCACCTGACGCTGGTGTCGCCCCTGTTTGTCTATCTGTTGCTTGCGCGCCTCAGTGGCGTCCCGCTGCTGGAACGCAAGGCCGATCGTCGCTGGGGCGACAACCCGGCTTACCTCGCTTACAAGCGCACCACGCCGGTGCTGTTTCCCGGCGGTCCGCACTGACGTTCGGCATCGTTTTTCTAACCTGACTGGAGAACCCATGAGCCAACTGACCGAAGATCATATCCGCGATGTGATGCAGCGTTACGTGGACGCGATCACCGAGGGCGACCTCGAGGGCATCCTCGCGTTGTTTGCGCAGGACGCGGTGGTGGAAGACCCGGTGGGTTCAGAGCCGAAGCGGGGCAGGGAGGCGCTGCGCGAGTTTTACCAGATGACGATAGACAGCGTCGAAACCATGATCCTGGAGGGGAATCCCCGCGCCCGCGAGCGCTGGGGTGCCTGCGCCATGCTCGCCTATCCCGCGGGCATGGATGGCAAGATGGAAGTAGAAACCCTCGACGTGATGGAGTTCAACGAAGCGGGCGAGGTGGTGGCCATGACCGCCTATTTCGGTGACGGCAACCTCATCATGAGTTAGTCCGCATCGGGCGCGCGGGTCAGCTTGCTGCGCACCTGCGCCGAGGCCCCGTCGACATCGGCGTAGATCAACTCGCCGCGCAGCGAAGGGGTGAGTTCTGCGGCATTGGCCTCGTCGGTATCGATGTGCATCTCGAGTTTGTACGTCGGGCTGACGCGGACCAGGACGTCACCAAACACCAGGTCGCGCGGTCCGCCGTTGATTGCCACTTCCACCTCGTCCCGGTTGTTGACGCCAAATCGCGCGGCATCGTCGGTGTGCATGTGGATGTGCCGCCGCGCGCAGATCAAACCCTCTTTCAGGTGCACCGTGCCGGCGGGGCCCTCCAGTGTGATCGGTGCCGAGTCGTCGACGCGGCCGGAGTAGCGTACCGGTGCATCCACTCCAAGGAAATACTCGTCGGTACGCGAGATCTCGACCTGGTTGCGGCCGCGCAGCGGTCCGAGCAGGCGCACCCCGTCAATCCGGTTGCGCGGACCGATGAGATTGACCTTTTCCTCGCAGGCAAACTGGTTGGGCTGCGACAGGTCGCGGTAGTGCGTGGGTTCGGCGTCGGGCCCGAACAGGGCGGCGAAGGTAGGGCGATCCAGGTGGACATGGCGGGCCGATACCGCAATGGGGATGGGGCCCGGGTCGATCGCCGGTGCGCTGTTTTCCACCACCTCGCGGGTCTGCCGGGCGATCATCAGGCCCTCGTTGGTCTTGACGACCAGTGCCGCGACCCGCGCCAGTGGATCGTGAATCGCGGCCACGGGTGACTCATGGGTGACCTGTACGTCCTGGTTGGCGTCCGGGTTGACGGATAGGCCGACAAACTCCAGGCGCTGGAGTATCCGGCTGCGCATGGCGGCGCTGTTCTCGCCGATGCCGCCGGTGAGGATAACCGCATCGAGTCCGCCCATGGCGGCAGCGTACGCGCCAATGTACTTGCGCGCGCGATGGGCGAACACCGCGATGGCCAGTCGTGCGCCGTCGTGGCCCTCGGCGGCGGCGTGCTCCAGTTCGCGCAGGTCGTTGCTGAGGCCGGAGAGCCCCTTGAGCCCGCTGCGCTGGTTGAGCAATGTATCGAGGGCGTCGGCGTCGAAGCCTTCCTCGCGCAGGAGCGCCAGCAGTGCGCCGGGATCGATGTCGCCGCTGCGGGTGCCCATGACCAGCCCTTCCAGCGGCGTCATGCCCATGCTGGTCTCGGTGGAGTGACCGAACTCCACGGCGCAGGCGCTCGCGCCGTTCCCCAGGTGCAGGGACACCAGCCGCAGTTCGCGCAGGGGTCGTCCGAGGAAGGCGGCTGCCTGGCCGGCGACATACTGATGCGAGGTGCCGTGAAAAGTGTCGATTGCCGTTGCAATCGCGTTGACGCCGTCGAGCCGCTCGACGCTGCCCTTGTGCTGCAGGGTTTGCGAGAGCGTGTCAAAAACCCGGTATTTCAGGCTCGAGGAGCCCGCGTTGATCACAAGAATGTTCATGGCGGTGGCGATCGGCAGTGCTTGTCAGGCCGTTAGGAAAACACAAGCGGCCAGCCAGGTACAGGCTCAGGCCCCGGCCAGCCAGGCCAGGACGATTGCAATCTTGTCGGCGAACCAGCGCTGTATGGCCAGCCAGGTGGGGGAGGCCTGCTGCTGTTGCCACAGGTCGTGCGTGTGGTGCAGCACGTAGGCCTTGATGTTTGCTGTCTGGTCGGCGTCGAGCACCGAGTCAAACCGGGGCATGCCCAGTCCCTCGACAGCGCCCTCGAGTACCACGGCGTCGAAGGCTTCGTACCAGTGATTTTCGAGCAGGCGCAGGTCCGGGACGCTGCCGTCCGATACCAGGCCGGCGCCGTGACACCGTGCGCAGAAACGCATGTATAACTGGCCGCCGTGCTCGACCTGTTCGTCGCTCGCAGTGAGTGCCGGCGGCGCCTCGCGACGCTGCCTGGTGCTCTCGAAGGGCGGCAGGCTGGCGCTACCGTCGAGACTGAACGTCAGGACGCGCCGGGCCGCGGTTGCCGGCGGTCGGTCCAGTCCTGCCATCATGCTGAAACCGCCGCCGCGTCCGGCCATCACGGTGACGTACTGTTTGCCGTCCACGGCGTAGGTGACCGGCGCGGCAACAATGCCGTGTTGCGCATCGAAGGACCACAGTTCGGCGCCGCTGCGGGCATCGTAGGCGCGAAAGCGATTGTCCTGTGTGCCCTGGAAGACCAGGTTACCCGCCGTCGACAGCACGCCGCCACTGCCCAGGTCGGGGTTGGGCATCCGCCAGACTTCCCGCTGTTGCAGCGGATCCCACGCCAGCAGGTAGTTGTCCGCCATGCGACGCAACACGGCCTGGGTAATCAGGTCGCCGAAGGGTGAGGCCTCCACTTTGTAGCCGAGGTTCCACTGGTCGTCGAACCAGGTGTAGGTCTCTTCCTGTTCCATCGGGGCGGGGAAGTCCTGCGCCGGGATGTACATCAGGCCGGTCTCGGGGTTGTAGGCCATCGAGTGCCAGTTGTGTCCTCCCAGGCCGCTCGGTCGCAGCATGAAGGGCTCGTCCACATACCGGGCGCCCGGCACCTCCACCGGGCGGCCGGTCTCCAGGCCATAGCCGAAGCCCCAGCTGACCGGCACGAAGGGTTCAGCCGAAAGCAGTTCGCCGGTCACGCGATCGAGAATGAAAAAGAAGCCGTTTTTCGGCGCCTGCATCAGCACGCGCCGCAGCTGCCCCTGCCAGGGGATATCGGCCAGCACCATTTGCTGGGTCGCCGTGTAGTCCCAGGTTTCTCCGGGGTTCTGCTGGTAGTGCCAGACGTATTCGCCGGTCTTCGGTCGCAGGGCAATGATGGAGGTGAGGAACAGGTTATCGCCACCGCCGGGGCTGCGCATCTCGCGGTTGTGCGGTGCGCCGTTACCCACGCCGATATAGACCAGGTCCAGTACCGGGTCGTACGCCATGGAATCCCATGCCGTACCGCCACCGCCCATCGTCCACCACTGGCCGGTCCAGGTGCTGGCGGCCATGGCCATCAGCTCTGATTCAAATCCCTTTGCCGGGTCGCCGGGGACGGTAAAAAAGCGCCACAGGAATTCGCCGGTGGTAGCGTCGTAGCCGCTGACGTAACCGCGCACGCCGTACTCGGAGCCAGCGTTGCCGATGATGGCGACGCCGTTGGCGACGCGCGGCGCGCCGGTGATGGAGTAGTTTTCGGCAGTGTCGATGGTCTGTGTGCGCCAGCGTTCGGCTCCGGTGGAGCGGTCCAGTGACACCAGGTATCCGTCGAGGGTGGCCACCAGCACACTGTCGCGCCACAGCGCCACACCGCGATTCACAACGCCGCAGCAAAATGCGTTCGCGCGCAGACGGTCGACGCCGGGATCAAACGACCACAGTTTGCGGCCATTGCGGGCATCCAGGGCGTGTACCACACTCCAGTTGCCGGTCACGTACATCACGCCGTCGGCGACCAGGGGCGTTCCCTCCAGCCCGCGCGTATCGGGAAATTCGTAGTACCAGTCCAGCGCGAGTTTGCCGACGGACGCCGTGTCAATCTGTGTCAACGGGCTGTGCCGGGTTTCCGCCAGGTCGCGACCGTGACTCAACCAGTTGTCGGCGTCATTGGGCGCATCGATGAGGCGTTGCGCCGTGACCGGGGCGGCGAGGGAGGTCAGCGGGTAAACGGCCACTGCGAACAGCATGATGGCGAGGCTGTACAGGGTGTGGCGCGGTAATGTGGTCGCTGTGATCATTCGGTCAGGTACCCGGATCAAAGCGGCTGAGTCTAACCGAGCAAATTCTGAAAATGTACCGCGACCGCGCCGAAGCGAGGGATTGGTTTATAAACGCACCCAACTGGCGGGCAGGTGGTGCTCTACCAGCTCGGAGATGCTGACAATGAGGATGTCCTGTGCCTGCCCCATCTCCTGTGCAAACAGCGATTCCTCGGAAGTGCGGGTGATAACCATCGCGTCGGGGTACTTTTGGCGCACGCGCAGGCCCAGGCGCAGGTTTTCGTCCTCGCGTCCGGTTCCCAGGACGAAGGCCGTGTTCTTGCCGTGGAAATTCACGGCCTGCTCGAGGCGCTCCCAGACTTCCGGGTGGGAGATGTCGCCTTCGAACAGCAGGCGTTCATAGCGGCCCGAAAACTCCATTTGCTCGTCCGCCACCAGGACGCGGCGGTGGGCGTCGATATCGACGATGGCAATGGTCTCGATTTCGTTCAGGGCGCTGCGCTGCAACTCCTCGAGAATGGTTTGCCCGAAGCGGCCGAAGCCGGCCAGCACCACGATGTCTTTGGCTGCGGTTTCGCGAAACTGTTGCAGCATGTAACTGCGCACCAAGCCGGAGGCCGCCAGGTGGTAGGTGTTGAAAATTTCACAGCGCTGGGCGACGGGTGAGTTAGCCATCGAGCGCATGAAGCGCAGATTGGAGCAGTGGATCACGATACGCTCGCCGATGGTCGGCAGTTTCTCCAGCAGTGCTGCCGCGGCCTCGTAATTGCGCAGGCTGTTTGAATCGAGCAGGAAAATCCGGCTCGCTTCGCCGATGTGCAGCTGATCGAGAAAAAACTCGTGCGTGATGCCGCCGGATACGACGATGGCGCCGTAACTCTGCTGAAGCTCCTCGAGCAATACCTGGTCATTGCTGTTGCTCACCACCACGACCGGCACTTTGCGGTTGTGTTTTCGGATACTGCGCAGGATGCTGACTGCGATGTCGCCCTCGCCGACAATCACCACGTGATTGCGCAGGTGACGCAGGAACCAGCCCTGCGGGTTCAGGGCCTTGATCAGTGCGCTCAATACGGTAGATGCCGCGAGGATCGGCGCTCCGAAATACGCCAGCCACAGCAGGATGCGGCCGAACAGCGGTCCACCTTCCGGCGTGCCCAGGTCCATCCCGCCCAGCACGAACAGGCCCAGGCTGTAATAGGCCTTGTCGAGCAGTGACGATTCCAGTATCTCGGGTCGTTCGGACACAGAGACGCCGGATTCGAAGCCGACGATGGCGCTGATAAAGAAAAATGCAGCTGCGGCGATCCGCAACGGCGTGCTGCTGGCTCGGTAAGCGCTGGTTTGCATTCGGTACGGTGTCCCTGGCCGGTCCGCGCTCCGGTGACGTCACGGGCGCTACGCTATTCTACCGCGTTTGGTGCCGCACGCGGGGCGCATTATTCACGGCCTGCCTTTCGCACCCGGGCGATGAGTGTCACAAACCGGGAACATTTCGCTCGGCGCGACCCCCGATCCTCGCGTACACTAACGGGCAATAAAAATTACCACGGCGATGCGCAGGCATCGGCAGGGGCCATGAAGTTATCCGTCATCGTAATTGCCTATGACATGGCGCGCGAAATCCCGCGCACCCTGCAGGGTCTGGCGCGCGATTACCAGTTCGGCGCCGGATCACTGGATTACGAGGTCCTGCTGGTCGACAACGGCTCGCCCACACCGCTGGACCCGGCCAGCTGGGCGCACGTGGATGTGCCGGTGAAGCTGATCCGGCCGGACAACCCGTCGCCGTCGCCCGCCAGTGCCATCAACGAGGCGCTGGCGCAGGCGCAGGGAGAGTTGCTCTGCCTCATGATCGACGGCGCGCATATTCTCACACCGGGCGTTTTCCAGAAGGCGTTCGCCAGTTTTGCCGCGTTCGGCGAGTCCGTCGTCGCGATCCGCTATTTTTATCTGGGCATGGAAGAGCAGACCATCTCCGTGGACAAAGGCTACAACCAGGCGGCCGAGGACCAGCTCATGGAGCGGATTGCCTGGCCCTCAGACGGCTATCGCCTGTTTGAAATCGCCACGCCACTGCGCGCCGGCGCGCGCCGGCTCAACTGGTTCAATCGTATGTTCGAGGCCAACTGCCTGTTCCTGAAACGCGCGTTGTTTGAAGCCCAGGGTGGTGCCGACGAACGTTACGATTATCCCGGCGGCGGCTTTCTCAATCTCGATGTGTTCAAGAAGGCCGTGGAGGCACCGGGAGTCACCCCGGTGCAGATTATCGGCGAGGGTTGTTTCCACCAGTTTCACGGCGGCACCACCACCAACTCCAGCGGCCAGTCCCGCGACGACAACCTGGCGAAATACCGTCAGCAGTTCGAGGCGATTCGCGGCAGCGCGGAAGTCGTTTCGAAGGTGGATTTCTGTTACCTGGGCAATATGCCCACCATGGCGTCCAACATCAGTGCGGTAGAGCGGCGGCGCGCAAAACTCGCCGGTCGGCCGCTGGACGATCACGACTAGTCGGGGGGTTCAAGGCGAACACAACGCGATGCAATTGACGGTAATCACAACGGCCTACGATATGGCGCGTGAGATTCCCCGCACACTGCAGGGGCTGTCGCGCACTTACCAGCACGGCGCACGCGAACTGAATTACGAGGTCCTGCTGGTGGACAATGCCTCTCCCGTGCCGCTCGATCCCGACAGTTGGGCACACGTCGACGTGCCGGTGCGCCTGATCCGGCTCGACGAGGCGCCGCCCTCGCCGGTCAAGGGTATCAACCTGGCGTTGTCGCAGGCGCGCGGCGATATCGTCTGCCTGATGATCGACGGGGCCCACCTGTTGACGCCGGGCGTGTTCAGGTTCGCCCTGGCGGCTTACGCCGCCTACCCGGATGCGGTTGTGGCCACGCGGTATTTCTGGATGGGTCCGGCAGAGCAGAACCTGTCGATCACGCAGGGCTACGACAAGTCGGTCGAGGATGAACTGCTGCGCAGTATCGACTGGCCGAACGACGGCTATCGATTGTTCGAGGTGGGAGTGCCCCTGCGCGCCGGCCCGGAAAACCTCACCTGGCTCAACCGCATGTTCGAGTCCAACTGCCTGTTTATGAAGCGCAGCCTGTTCAACAGCCTCGGCGGTGTCGATGAGCGGTTTGACCTGCCCGGCGGCGGGGTCGTGAACATGGATATTTTCAAGCGTGCGGTGGATGCGCGCGGGGTGACAGCAGTACAACTGGTGGGTGAGGGCAGCTTCCACCAGCTGCACGGCGGCACCACGACCAATGTGTCGCAGGAGCAGCGTGACGCCTCGATCGCCGGGTTCATGGATCAGTACCGCGCCATTCGCGGCACCGACGACATCATTACCACCAACCAGTTTCAATTTATTGGCCACCTGCCGACAAAAGCGTCTAAGATTCATCGGGGTGGACGATTTGGCGCGAAGAGGCCCGAAAGCGAATGAGTACAGGTTCAAGCAACAAGGAGACCGTGGCGACGTTTTTCAACAGTCTCTGGAGCGATCCGGAACTGGCGCGATCGCTCGCCACCGATGACGTCACCTGGATCACGACCCGCTCGATGCCGATACCCGGCAATGAGCACTCCATCGAGCATGTCGGTTTTGACGCCTGCCTGAACGTTGCGAATTCCGGCAAGGAGCACGACAACGGCTATGTGCCGGAAACCATCCGCTATCCGCAACAGCGCTTCCTGGATGCCGAGGACGATCACGTGATCTATCAGTTCACGATGCAGTGCACCACGCGCAAAGGGGTGGAATACCTCAACGATTACCTGTTCCTGGTGCAGCTGCGCGACGGCAAGATCTGTCGTTTCCAGGAGTATTGGGATTCCAAGCAGGCATTCGATCTACTTTTCTGACCGCCGCGTTAATTCGCGCAACCCGCGCAAGGAGCAACATGGACAGGCTCAACCTCAGTGCAGACGATTTACTCTCCACCACGCGCAGCGTGCGCAAGCGGCTCGACCTGGAACGGCCGGTTGCCCGAGAAACCGTCGAGGAGTGCCTGGAGCTTGCGTTCCAGGCGCCGAACGGGTCGAACATGAACACCTGGCGCTGGGTGATTGTCGATGACCGGGATTTGGTAGCGCAGATGGCCGATATCTACCGCGGCGGTATCGACGACTTTGTTGCAACGCTCGGCGGCAACGTGGGAGAAAACTACGCCGGTGCGAGCGTGCCGGGGTTTGCCGCGATCGACCAGTCGGTCGACCACCTGCGACAGAACATGCACCGCGTTCCCGCGCTGCTCCTGCCGCTGATGGCGGGGCGGGTGGAAGGCGGCAACGCGTTCAGCCAGGGTAGTGCGTACGGGTCAATTATCCAGGCCACCTGGAGCTTTTTCCTGGCCCTGCGCGAACGCGGCATGGGCAGCGCCTGGACCACGGCGCACCTGTGGCGCGAGAAGGAGATGGCCGAGCTGTTGGGCGTGCCCTACGAGCACTACACACAGATCGGCCTGTTCCCCATTGCCTATACCGTGGGCACGGATTTTCGCCCGGCCTATCGCAAGGCGTTCGCCGAAGTGGCGTCCTGGAACGGCTTCGCCTGAAGCCTCCGCCGCCGGTTTACTCGGCCGCGGTCTGCGCCCGCCACTGCTGTGGTGCCCAGGCGATAATCGCGTCGGCATCTTCACGCAGCAGGAAATCGGCCGCCACGGCCGCCTCGGTCGCTTCAGTCACCGCTGCCACATAACCCGCTTCGTCGGTGTACAGGCTGGCCATCTGGTCGGCGCTGAACAGCGACGTGGTGCCGAACAAGCGACAGAAACCGTCACCGGTATTGGGCTCACCGCGCAGGATCGCCGACGGCGCATCCACGTAGGGCGTGCGGATGCCGCCGAGGGCGTTGCCCAGCGTGTCGTACACATAGTCGCTGCCGTCGGCATTGATCTCCAACTGCGGCGATGTCGGTGGCGGTGTGCCATCGGCGACCCAGTCGTTCAGTGCCCGCACCGCGCGGTTGAAGATGTAGTGATGGGGGCCGTTGTTCATCGGCATCTCGCACTCGATGAAGCCCAGTATGGAAGTCTCCTCGATCACCGCCGCGAAACGGGGGTCGCCGACATCATCGTCGCGCCCGGAGATGAACGTGTAGTAGTCGCCGTGCGCCGTCCCGGCGACTTCCCAGGTGCGGATCATGTCGGTATCGGGCTGGCGCGCGGCGGCGAACTCGAGAAACACCACGTCCGTTTCCGTTTCAAAGGTCATGACCGGCACGTTGATGTCCGTGCGGATGCGCGGCGCGGCGGGGGTTGGAATAGCAACCAGCGGATCCTGCGCCAGCGGGGAGCTGCCGTCGCCGCGGCTGTGCACCATGTAGCCGTCAAAGGTGTTGTACAGCGGATGGATCGCGTTGATGTACGTGACCAGCCTGCCGGCCGACTGCGATTCGCCGTAGGCGATCAGGTGCTGGGGGATGAGACCGCCGAGCGGGTCGATGCCTTCGGGCTCGCGAATGGCCTGCGCGATCTGCGAGAAAATGTCATAGGAAAAACTGTCTCCGGGATGCATCAGTGTGTCGTACCGCGCGGGGTTCACGGCCTTGAGGTGCAGCGGTATCAGGCCGCGATCCGAGCCCTCGATCCCGATCAGCTGCACCGAGGCGCCGACCCACACAGAGCCACTGCGCCGCATTTCAAGCTGGCCGGTGCCAAAGGAGGGCGGGGTTTCGAAACCGGCCGTCACGTTGAGCCACTCCACCAGTACATTGCCGTTGAAATCGGCGGGGTCGATGGGACGGTAGACAAGAATCCGCGTCCGGTACATGGCCGTCTGCCCCGGCTCGACAGACCACTGCCCGTCCTCGCCCAGTTCACTGGTGTTGGTGAACGCCGTGGCGGTGCCCTCGAGGAAGTACTCCATCTGCTGGTAGCCTACCGACCCCAGGTCAAAGTTCTGCGCCAGCAGGTTGGGTGCGCCAGCATCCGGTGGCATGGACAGGACCGGGTTGGGGATGGGCAGGTAAATCGGCTCCTCGACAAAGACAAAGCTGCCCTTGTTGTCGGAACAGGCAGCGAGGCCCAGCACGAACCACATTAACCATACAGAACGAACGGCCATCAGGCGGATGATTTTCACAGCGCGATTCCCCATAGACAGTGAGCAGCTGATATTACCCGTGGGGTGATTTGTTAATCAATGCCAGCCCCGCCTGATGGGTGTATGGTGTCGGCAGGATGAAAACCGGGGGTGTCGAAAGTGACGCATAGAGGGCGTATGGGAGTGCTGGCGGCCATGATTGGTCTGCTGGTTGTCGCGGCGGTATACGGATTGTCCTTCAAGCGGGTTGATCCGCCGGATCTACCCGGCGCCCTGGTGGAAAAAAAACTGGTGTGGGAGGGGCGAAATCGCTCGCTCACGTTCTACATGCCCAGCCCGGCGCCCGAGAATCCGCCGCTGGTGTTTGTGTTCCACGGCTCGGGGGGCGATGCCGCCACCAGCCGCGAACTGTTTGGCTTTTCTTTCGAACGTCTCGCGCAGGAACAGGGCTTCATCGTTGCCTACCCCGATGGCTTCGAACGGCATTTCAATGGCTGTCGCCGCGCCGGCCCCTACGCCGCGAACGAATTACAGGTGGACGATGTCGGCTTTGTCCGCATGCTCGCCGGCTGGTTTGCCACAGAGTACGGCGTGGACCTTGCGCGGGTGTATGCGACCGGCGTCTCCAACGGCGGCCAGATGGCGCTGCGCCTCGCACTGGAAGCGCCCGACCTGGTTGCCGGGGTGGCACCCATCGCCACCAGCCTGCCGACAGACGACAACATGGATTGCGCCTACTCGGGCAAGCCGGTGGCACTGTTGCTGATGAACGGTACGAAGGACCCGATGAATCCCTACCACGGCGGCACCGTTGCGCTCTACGGTCTGGTGGGCGATCGCGGCACGGTGATCTCTTCGACAGAGACGGCGCAATACTGGGCGCGGCTGGCCGGGCACACCGCTTCACCCGAGGTCGAGCTGTTGCCCGATACCGTCACCGATGACAAGAGCAGTGTGCGCGTGGAACGCTGGGAATCACCCGGCCTGCTGCCGGTGGCGCACTACACAGTGGAGGGGGGTGGGCACAACGCACCGCACCCCGGGATGCGTCTGCCGCGTCTGCTCGGCGCGACCAACAACGATATCGATGCGGCCGCGACGATCATGGCGTTTTTCAACGCGATAGGGGAGTAATGTTCAGCCCGGACGCTACTGCGTCCGGCTGTTCATCTTGGCGATGACCTCGTCCACGGTGGGACCTTCGAGGGTCACGTGGTGGCGAGCGCGGACCTGGTCTTCGCTGACTTCATCGATGTCGGTGAGGAACTGGCTGTACCACTTGCGCACCAGGTGAATCGGCCCGTCACCGTCACACATCAGCGGGTTATCGATGATGCACTTGTAGTTTCAGATCGCCACGTCCTGGTGCAACGATTCGAGGTTTTTCTGGTTGTAGGGCTCCAGCGCTGCCTTGTTCTCTTCCTCCGAGGCGTCCACATCCTTCTTCAGCAT
>CAYGOX010000033.1:0-18809 GCA_964351485.1 uncultured Halioglobus sp. | reverse complement strand
GGATTTGAAACAATCGTCGTATTCATCCTGGTATTCAACCATGTAGGTGCCGATGACCGCGTAGAGTGCCGTCAGGTTGTTCATTCCCGCTGCGAGGTCACGCGCGGTTGAACCGCGTTTTTTGCCTGCTATCGCGTCCACTAGCGGGCCCAGTTCCGCCAGCTGTGCAGCACCGAAGCGCATGAGCGGCGTGATGCCGGCGAGGTACTCACGGTCCAGTTCGCGCAGCAGATCAAAATCCCGGTTGTACAGGGCGTCCAGATAAGCGCCGCCCGACAGGCCCGCAAACGGGCGGGTGGTCTGCATCCGTTCATCGAGCGTTGCCATGAGCTCGGGCTGTCGGGCGATGTCATCGCCAATAAAGTAATCGTGCTGCAAAGACCGCATCTGCGACGTTGCAGTGGCTTTCTTTGCCAGCGCGACCAGCGCTTTATCGAGATCGTCCTGTTCATCCTGTCGATCATCGGTGCGATCTTCTACGCCGTCGCGTAACGCCTCGTGACCAGCTAACGCGGCGTAGCGACGCTGAAAATCACGCTCGAACGCCACCATGGCCGCCAGCCGCGGCAGTCCTGTGGGTTGGTCCAGCAGCGTCTCGAACCGCGCTGCCTCACTATCGGCAAAGGTCTCTGCGAGGTCTTCCAAACGCTCTTCGATGTGATCGACGGCATCATCACACACTGCTTCGCTCGCTGCCGGACATTCGCCCTCCTCGCGCTGCGCGACCCACGCGGCGAGATAGGCAGCATCCTGCACCTCGGTGACCGATCTTGCGTAGGTGCGGGCGGCATCGGAAAGGTAGTAGTCGAGACCGGTGCTCACCATGCGCATATCCACGTCACCACGGCTCTGGGCCTGCATGGCAATGAGCAACAATTGCCGGAAGTCATCGCGCGCGTGTTCGATACGCTGCGCAAACTGCCGGTTCTGCTCATCTGCCTGGAACGCGTCCGCCACGGCTTTCATCTGCTTGGCAAAGCCGTCCATCGCCGGGTGCCTGGATAGACCCAGCCTGATCGTCGCGGCTGTCATCGCCGAAGCCGTGTCTATATCGGTGATCGCATCATTGGCTACCTGCTCATCCGCCCAGGCCCTCCAACGAGTGATGATCGGCTCTCGATACTGTTGACTGAAGGCGCCCTGGTACTGGCGATAGTCACGCAGGCTGGCAGCCAGCCGCGTTTGCTTGAAGCCGGACTTACGATCATCGGGCGATACGCAGGAGCCGGACAAAACAGCGCTTGCGTGAAGTAATGCCTCAACCGGCATCTGCAAGTATGGCTTTGAAAACGCGCTCGCAAACTGCTCACTGACCAACGCCTGTCGAGGCTCAACCTCAGTACTGGCCAGCCACTGCTGGTACTTCGGCGGGCATTCCCCTGACACCACCGGTCGGCGATCCTTGTAGATTGCAGCCAGGTTGCTGGCGAATGCAGCCAGATCGACTTGCGCATTCTGGTGCGCAGCGATGCCCTCGTCGCAACGCCTCATGTGACGGCCGTTGGATTCGTACAGACTCATCAGTGCGCGGCCGGAATCCTCCGGCGAGAGCAGCAGTTCCACTCCCAGACCGCGAGTGTGTGGTTTCTGCGAACCGGCCGCGCCCGGTTCATCTGGCGACATGTACAAGGTGAGACGCTGGGCGCCCGGCACATACTCCACCGTGCCTGTGCGATCCACGTGCACCTCGTGAAACGGCGTGGTTTTTCGCTCGCTGATAATCGAAGGCAACACCGACACCGTGGCTCGCGCATTTTCAAGTCTTATGTCGACGGGATATGCGCCCGAAGGACAGAAAGCAACGCCGGCCCAACGGCCGTCTATCTCGTAACCGCTGGCCTCGTTGGCCCGCGCCAGCGAAGCGTTGTAATCCGCGAGAAACGAGTCGCTATTGCGCTCGATGGGAGCGGCACTTTCACCGCAGGCGGGCAGTACCACTGCGGTGATAATTGATAGGACAAGGGAATAACCAGGCTTCAACGCTTCAACTCCGGTGCCAGTTAACAAACGGGGGACCTTATTCGATAGCTGGGGTAACGGCCCCACTCACAATAACAAATTTCTGCTCCGCCTCACTCCACCGCACCACCACACTCTGCCCCGGCGCCGGGAAGTCCTGCAGCTCATACTCTCCTTCCAGCCCGTGGATGAAGGGCTCCGGCAATCCCGCCACTTCGAACAGCACATCGGATACTTCTTCGCCATTGACGAAGGTTTTCATACGGTGCATACCGTGCCCCAGCAATCCCCAGGCGAATACCGCGCCGTAACCGTTGTCGGTGTCGCCGCAAATCTCATACGTATCGGTGCGCGTTGTACCGTATGCGACGTTGCGAAGCGGCTCATCGTTAAACTGGACGGCAATGGATTCGGCCTCGCAAAACCAGCCGCGAATGATGCCGATACCACTCTGGATAGATCCCTGCGCTGGGGTCTCGGCGTACCCGATGAATTCGCCGGGAATCACCTCCACATCCACATCGCCCACCCAGCCGCCCGGCCGGAGCCAGTCTTCTGACGGTGGATTTGAAGGTCTCTCGAGAAAGAGCGCGATGCTGTCTTCACCTGCCTGTGCGATGGCTCCGATGGGAATCACAAACCTTTCAGGGTACGGACAGCCGGTGAAGGTGGCGGGGCTAAAATACAGTGACACGCGTCCCGAGCGGTCAGGGTTATTCAGGTCAGAGGCATTAAGCGTCAGGTTGAAACACGAACTTGTGCGTTGTATGACAAGATTGATAGTAGTCGTTGTGGTGATCGTGGCTGGAAAAACACTGACGGAAAAATAATCGGTTTCCAGCAGCGGCTCCTGCGCTTGCGCGGGGCCTGAGATAACAGCCAGAACGAGGATCCATCGTGCTGCACTGGCCTTCAGCCAGGTAGTGAGCGGATCAAGCGCCAAACAGTCCTTTTCAACCACTTTAAATAGTTCCATCCAACCCCCATTACTCGTAGTCTAGGAAAGCCGAAGGGCTGCGTCCACAGGCCACTGCGGGTAGCGACTGAGCATGGAATTCAAAGAGTATTACGACATCCTGGGTGTCGAGCGCGACGCGACGCAGGATGAAATCAAGCGCGCCTACCGCAAGCTGGCGCGCAAGTACCACCCGGATGTCAGCAAGGAATCCGACGCTGAGGATCGCTTCAAAGAGGTTGGCGAGGCGTACGAGGTGCTCAAGGATCCGGAGAAACGCGCGGCCTACGACATGCTGGCCGAGCGCGGTCATGCCGGGCCGGATTTCCAGCCCCCGCCGGACTGGGACCAGGGGTTCGAATTCCACGGTGGCGGTTTTACCGAGGCTGATGCCGACCAGTTCAGCGATTTCTTTGAATCGCTGTTTGGTCGCGGCGGTTTCGAAGGCCAGCGCCGCCAGGCGCGCCGCGAGTTTCACGCGCGCGGCGAGGACACCTACGCCCGTGTGCTGATCGATCTCGAGGACGCCTACCGCGGCGCCACACGCACAGTCACCCTCAAGCATACCGAACTGGGCCCAGACGGGCGCCCGCAGGTTAAGGAGCGCTCACTCAACGTGCGTATCCCGACGGGCGTGCGCCAGGGCCAGCACATCCGCCTGGCCAAACAGGGCGGCGCCGGCGTGGGTCAGGGTGAGGCGGGCGATCTCTACCTGCAGATCGAGTTCCGACCGCACCCGCTGTACCGGGTAGAGGGCAAGGACGTGTACCTGGACCTCCCGGTCGCCCCCTGGGAGGCGGCGCTGGGCGCAACGGTCAAGGCGCCCACCCCGGGCGGCACGGTAGATCTGAAGGTGCCTGCCAACTCAAAGGCCGGGCGCAAGCTGCGCCTGGGCGGCCGCGGCATTCCCGCGCGGGAACCCGGCAACCTCTACGTTGTGCTGCAGATTGCGCTGCCGGACGCCAGCTCCGAGGAGGCGAAAGCCGCCTACGAGGCGTTCGCAAAGGCGACCCAGTTCAACCCGCGTGCGGACATGGGAGTTTGAATCATGGCGAATGGCGATAAATCCAAACCGCTATTGGGCGACATCTTTGAAGAAGAGGTGGAGCTGACCCTCTCGGACCTGTGCCGCACCTGCCAGCTGCCGGCCGAGCGCGTGCTTGAACTGGTGGACCAGGGCGTCATCGAACCGGTTGGCCGCGACCCGGCGCAGTGGTCCTTCCAGGCCATCAGCGTGCGCCGGGTGCGCCGCGTACAGCGACTGAAGCAGGACCTGGGCGTCAACGTGGCGGGCGCCGCGCTGGTAGTCGAGCTGCTGGAAGAAATCGAGCAGCTGCGCGAGCGACTGCGACGGCTGGAGGGGTAACGACAGGCGTTCGGGCATGGCGCGCTACGCTTCACAGTCTGACTTTGCGCGCATACTGCTGCTGTGCACCCTGGCCATCGCTGCGCCATCGCGCGGCGAGATCACCGACCCTTCCTACCGCTCGCTCGACGACGCCTGCGTACCGGTAAGCCTCGACTACCACCTTCGCGAACGCTCCGATAAATGGTTCACCAAGCACAGCTACGAACTGTTCGATTCCTCGCCACGCCAGTACCTCATTGCGGTCACGGTCACGCCCGACCACGATGTCTACGCCTTCGGTGAATTCAATCGCGGCTTCTACCGGCTCTCACACCAGGACCAAACCTACCCGCCGGTCGCGTCCTACCACGAAATGCCAATCAGCGTGCTGGGAGATGCCGAACACCGCGCGCGGCAGGCGTCCAAGGCGATTCATGCGCCGTTCGCGTACCGCGGGAGTCGTACCACGCTGAGCGTGCTCGGCGAAGTCATCACCCGCGACGAGCATGGCCGTCTGTGGTTTACCCAGGGCGGTGAGGGGTTGTTCTCCACATCCTATTCCCGCCTGGTCGCGTATGACGCAGCCGCGCCGGCGGGTGAACAGTTTTGTGTTTACAACATTCCCGACCGGGGCGCGAGCGTGATCGGGCTGGCCTGGGATGCGGCCAACGACCGGGTCTGGTTCTCCCAGGGCAGCCTCGCAACGGGCACGGGGGCGCTGGTGTCGTTCAAACCCGGTGAGATGCAGTGCGCCAACGATTTTCGCTGGACCATGGACGGTCAGGGCAAAGCAGCCGTGCCCTTCCCCTACACCTACTGCACTGCGGGACAAGATCGCGCCTGCTTCAAAAAATATCCGATTCCCGACGGCGTCTTCACCACGACACTCATCGTGAACTACGACGGCAGCGAACAGGATATGGAGGACTCCCAGTTTACCAGCGGCTTCCCCTCACACCTGGTCATACCGCAGCCACCGCATATCGATGCCGGGGCCGTCTGGTTCACGCTCTACTTCGGGGACAGTATCGGCCGGCTGGACCCGACACTGGCCCATGCCGGACAGGATCCTTTCCATTTCTTCCCGCTGGGATGGGAGCGGTATTCACCTCACCAGGCACCCGAGTCCATTCGCGCCGGGTTCTACGTACCGAACTCCGCCGCGCCCTGGGACATCGACCTGAACAACACCGGCGACATCGTCTTCACCGCCTATGCCGCCCGTGCGTTGGTCAAGTTCGACATGGCGCGTTATCGCTCTGCCGATTATCACGGCGAATGCGAACGCCTGATCAGCGGGCCGGAATCCAACCCCTGCATGCAGATCATGCCGGTACCGCGGCTGGGTGAGCACCACCGCGTGCACTCACTCGCGGTCGACCCCTGGGGCAATACCTGGTTCAGCGTGGAACTGCCCACATGCCGGAACGACAACGCCGCGGGAACGCGCTACGACGAACCGGCCTCGGTGGGCTTTGTTAATGCAGCGTGGAACGACCTGGTGTACTTCGACCACCTCAATTTTGATACTCCCCAGGACCGCGCGGCCACCGCGCGGATTGATGCGACCGGTCGCACCCACTGCGACAATGGCCAGGACATCGACTGGTCGCACACCGGCATTACCACCGATCTGCACGGTGACACATTCAGCGTCTGGTTTACGGATGCCGGCGGCAAGATCCGCCAGTTGAAATACCTGCGTCCCTACAGCGACGGGGACATCTACTGCGCTATCACCAACTGCAAGTAATCGCTTACTGGGCCATTGCGCGCTGGGCGCGCTGGAGGTCGTTGATGTAGTTCTGGATAGCGCGCTCGTGATCGGCAGTGAGGCTCTCGAACATGCAGCCGATGTGGTGCACAGATTTACCGTTGGGGCGCGTCTTTTCGTAGAAGTAACGCACCTGCAAATCTACCGGGAACGGTTCGACACCCCTGAATGCCAGCGTGCAGTCCTTCAGCACCTGGCGTATTTTGCAGTCGAGCACGTGATCGACATCGTCCAGCCGCAGTCCACCGCTACTGAGATTGCCCACGCCAAGAACCAGCGCTTCGTCTGAATCGGGCGGCGTGTAGGTCAACGTGATGGGCTCGCGCACCAGTGCATCGATGCGAAAATGGCGGCGGCGCTGCATGCGATAGTGCTCGGTGGGCAGCGGTGCAACCAGCACTTTCTCACCCTCGTGCTCCGCCGCTTCGATACTTTCCAGCGCAAAGCGCAGCTTGATACCTTCGGGCTGCGCGATCACCGAGCCCTTGCCCGCGCTCAAGAGTTTCTTCGTGGCTTCTTCGCTGCTGGAACGCTCAAAGACCACGGTCTGGTTCTCATCAATCAGACCAATGATCGAGGTGGGAAAGGAGTCCTTGCCCGAATTGAAGAGGATGGTCAGCGGTTCGATGGAGCGGCTGAGCTCCAGCAGGTTGCTGACCACGTCGCTTTTCCGGCGCGTGCGATATCCCTCGAGATTATCGCCCCCCTCGCGCGGCTTGATGCTGTCTTCGGCCAAGCCCGGTATCCCTCATAGGTGTTTGGCCTAATTATGCCGTATCAGGACCACGCAGCGTAAGAGGCACCGGCGCGGGGGCGCGCCACGGGAGAATCGAGCTCCCAGGAGCGGAGGCTGTACAAGAGGTAGCTCAGCGGCTTGCCTATCTCGGTAATGCACACGCCGTTGGGATCATCGATCGTCAGCGCGGCGGGACCAAAGTCAGCCAGTCGCGGCGTATGCTTTTCCCAGTCCTCGCGGTGCCCCTCTTCGCGGGCCACCAGCAGGGTGTCCCACCAGGCCGCAAAATCGTGCTCCAGCTCGAGACTGAAGGGGAAGGACCGATCCGCAGCGGGCAGGTGTGCATGCTGTACCGCCAGCACGGTTTCCAGTGCGGAGTCCTCTGGCAGTTTCATGAATTCCACCAGGAACTTGCGCACCTCGCGCATGTACAGGGCCCACGACCCCGGCGGTGCCATGTAGCTCTCCAGGGTACTGAGGATATCGGCCATCACAGGCCACTTCTGCGGGTTCTGCTTCACCTCGCCCAGCACGGCGACATAGAAATCGACCTCGCCCATGCCGGTTTCGCGACGCACGTAGCGCGCCACGTAACGCATCAGCCCATAGCTGTCGAGCAGGTAGTAAGCCATTTTCAGGTCGTTCATGTGCTCCCACTCTTCGCGCGTGTAGGAGGCCGTCTCGGTCAGCATTTCCCCGGGCATCGCCACAATACCGTGCTCGGCGCGGTACTCGGGCGCGTTCATCGGGCTGTTGGGCAGCAGGGTCGTGGTGTTGAGCATCACCCGCACGTCCCGGTTGGTGCATTCCTGCAGGTCGTTGCGGAAGGCGGCGACGGTAGCGCCGGGCAACCCGATCATGATCTCCACGGCCAGCGGGAGTTTGGCGCGGCGGAATTCGGCGGCCAACTCGTTGTACTTGGACAGTTTGATATTGGAGCGGTCGATGACTTTCAGGGTGGTCTCGTCCATCGACTGCAGCGAGACTTTGCCCTCGGTAAGAATCTCCACATCTGCCATGATGCGGATGATGTCGCGCAGGTATTTCACCTGGTTCTTGGCGTAGTTGATGCCCACCGAGCGCGGGTACCCGTACTGCCGTTTCAGCTCGGCAATTTTTTCTGTGACCGCGACATCGCGCTCCAGCATACCGAAATTGGCGTCGGCAATGGAGGCATCCTCAATCTGGTGCTTGGCCGACCATTCGAGTTCGGCAAACACGCGGTCGAGATCGAAGCGCCGCACCTTGGACAGCGTCGCCGACCCCCAGTCGCAGAACGTACACCCGTAGGGACAACCGCGATTGGTTTCGATAACGGCACCGGCGCGCACCGACCCGAACTCTTCAAACAGACCTGTCAGGTACGGTGAGGGAATACTGTCGATATCGGCGATGCGCTCGCGATCGCCGGTGCGCTGGACGCCGGTGGCGGTGCGGTAGGTCAGGCCGTCGACGTTGCGCAGCACCTCCAGGTCGCCCGAGTGCTCAATATCGAGGTTGTCGAGAATTTCGCTGAAGGTCAGCTCACCCTCGCCGCGCACGCAGATATCGACGTGCGGGTTGTCGATAAAGAACTGCTCACAGTCCTTTTCATACGAAGGCGTGCTGGGCCCGCCGTGAATGGTGATGTTGGCGGGATTGACCGCCTTGACTGCCGCGGACAACGCCAGGTTGGCCTCGACCGTCCAAATGTAATTCGAGAATATGAAAACGCCGGGCGTGGCGCCGCGCTGGACAATGCGCTCCTCGTCGATCAGGAACATCGGCACGAAGTCGTACCGCTCCTTCAGCCGCCCGCCGTCGTAATCCATTGCGAAGGCCATGAGCAGACCGAGCGATGCCGGGGTCGTGCCCGCCTGCGTGTTGACCGGCACAACCTGCACGAGGTTCTTGCCGGCGCGGCGCATTTGCTCATCGTGGGCCGCAACGCGTGCATCGATCAGCGACTGGATTTCCGCCACGTTCACTGGCGCCGCCATACGCGAGATCGCGTCTTCGTTTTTCGGGCGCGGCGCACGCAGCAGGCCGGCACCGGACATGCGGGCAACCAGGTCGTCAAATTCCTCGCCCGACAACCCACCGGGACCGCAGGTCTCCAGGTACTGCGACCGCGCGTCCGCAACAGTGATTGGCAGGTTGAACATGGCCGCGGCCATCAGCGCTTCGAAACTCAGGCGCAGCAAAAGCTGTCCGGCGTGATCAAACCACAGGTAATGACCATCCTGCGTGAGCAAACCCGTTGGAGAGTGCACGACAACCTCACCCTCGGGAGGCGCAGCGCGCGTGCCGACCGGCTCCTCGGCCAGGCGTGTCGGCGGCTTTTCCTGTGAGACGTAGCCCAGCTCCCTAAGGGTGCGGAAAAAGTGCCGGATCGCCTGCGGCTGCGCGTCGTGCGCATGGGCGATCTCGTCGACCAGTGTGTCGACCGTTCCCTGGTAACCGCGATTGAGCTGGTCGACCAGTGCCAGTCGCCCTACGGCGGCGCGCTTCAGTCGGCCGGTCAGCTGTGAAAACATCACGCCCTGTCGCTTCTCGACCAACGTCACCAGGAAACCCGGTGTCAGATACCACGACGGTGTGTTCACCTTGGGTGTACTCATCGACTCAACCTACTGCGTCTCTTTGTGCTTAGTGTTATTGCTGACAACTCCAGCGGCCGCCTGCATGTCTCTAACTCGCCTTCTGCTCGTGCTCCAGCGCACCCAGACGTGGCCTGGCCACCGGGGATTCCAGCTCCCAGGTATGCAGGTGCATGTCGAGCACTACCTTGGGCTTGCCGATATCCTGTCGGCAGACCTCGCTGGGATCTTCGATCACCAGGGTCGCCGGGCCAAAATCTGCCAGCCGCCCAATGTGCTGCTCCCAGTTATCACGGTGACCCGCTTCGCGGGCAGCGAACAACGCTTCCTGCCACGCGGCATAGTCGTGCGCCAGTTCCAGGACGGCGGGGAAGGTACGGTCGGGCGCCGGCAGGTGTGCATGCTGCACCACCAGCGCGGTGCGCAAGGCGGAGTCGTCCGCCATGCCCAGTTCGTTCACCAGGTAGCGGCCCACCTCGTCGACAAACAGGGCCCAGGAACCCGGAGGCGCCATGTAACCCTCGAGCGTTCTCAGCACAGCCGCTATCACCGGCCAATCACGAGGCTTTTTAGCAACGTCCGAGCGCACCCGGTCATAGAACGCGACTTCACCCATCCCGGTTTCGCGTCGCACGAAGCGGGCCACGTAACGCAGCACGCCGTACACGTCGAACAGGTAGTACGCCAGGCGCAGGTCATCCATCTCCTGACAGTCCTCGCGCGAATAGCTCGCCGCCTCCATGAGAATCTCGCCGGGTTTGGCCACGATACCGTGAAGTTCGCGGTAACCCGGTTCGTTCATGGGGCTGTTGGGCAGCAGGGTAGTCTTGTTGGCGCGCACGCGGATGTCCATGTCGGCGCACTTTTGCAGGTCGCTGCTGAACGAGGCGCGTGTCGAACCGGGCAGGCCCATCATGATGTCAGCCGCGAGCGGCAACTTGGCCCGGCGAAACTCGTCGGAAATCTCGTGGTACTTGTCGATCTTGATATTGGAACGATCGATCACCTTGAGCGTGGTTTCGTCCATCGACTGCAGCGACACGAGCCCCTCGGTGAGGATGTCGACGTCCGCAAAAATCTCGATGATCTTGCGCAGGTAGCGCACCTGGTTCTTGGCGTAGTTGATCGGCACCGAGCGCGGAAACCCGTAGGTCCGGCGCAGGTCGGCAATCTTCAGTGCAATATCCACGTCGCGTTCGAGCATGCCGAAGTTCGCGTCCGCAATCGATGCATCCTCAATCTGGTGGCGAGCCGACCACTCCAGTTCGGCGTACACGCGGTCGAGATCGAAACGGCGGACTTTCGACAGGGTCGCCGAACCCCAGTCACAGAAGGTGCAGCCGTAGGGGCAGCCGCGGTTACTCTCGATCACCGCGCCCGCCCTGACCGAACCGAATTCATCGAACAGGCCCATCAGGTAGGGCGATGGAATGGTGTTGAGATCGGCAATGCGATCCCGATCCGGTGTGCGCACAATGCCGTTGCTGCTGCGGAAGGTCAGGCCGGGGGCATCTGCCAGCGCGTCGATGTTGCCCGAGTGAATATCCACCTTGTCGAGGATGTCGGCAAAGGTCCACTCGCCTTCTCCGCGCACCGCCACGTCGACGTGCGGATTGTCGATAAAAAACTGTTCGCAATCGCGCTCGTAGGAAGGCGTGCTCGGCCCGCCGTGAATGGTGATGCTGGCCGGATTGACGGCCTTGATCGCGGCGGACAGTCGCAGGTTCTCGTCCACCGTCCACAGGTAATTGGAGAAAATGAAAACGCCGGCTGTCTCGGCGCGCGCAAGCAGGCGCGCCTCGTCGGTGAGAAACATCGGGACGAAATCGTAGCGCTCCTGGAGACGTTTGCCCTCGTACTCCATCGCGTAGGCCATGACCAGGCCGAGCGAAGCCGGTGCCATGCCCTTGTCGGTGTTCACCGGCAGGACGGGTACCAGCTGCTTGCCGGAATCGGCGACCCGCTCATCGTGCGCCGCGACTCGCGCATCCACCAGCCCCTGCACCACGTCGCGCTCGACCGTGCCGAACATCGTCTTTTCAATCGCCTGGTCGACCACGTGCGGGGTGATAAACAATCCCGCGCCGGCGAGGCGGGCGATCAGCGCATCCAGCTCGGCCTCGGTGAGTGCATCGGGATAATCGAGATCGCGGTACAGCTTGCGCCCCTGCGCGATCGTTGTGGGGGCCGTGAAGCAACTGACCGCGCGCACTTCGGGCATGGTCAGCGACATCAGCAGTTTGCCGTCGTGGTCAAACCAGAGGTAGCGTCCGGCCTGGGTCAACAGGTTGACGGGCATTGCGATCGTGACGGCATCGTCACCGACCTCCCCGACCTGGTCCAGGGCTTCGCTCTCGAAATAGGGCCTGGGTGCCTCGTTGGTCAGGAAGCCCTGTGCCGAAAGATGCCGCACCCAGTGACGGACAGCCTTCTCCTGCGCATCAAAGCGGCTCACCACCTGTTCGATGAGAGCATCCAGACCACCGCGAAACCCCTGGTTGAGTGCATCGACAATCGCGATCCGGACAGGCGTCGCCCTGCGCAGCATGCCCTGCAACTGCGAAAAGTGCAGCGCATTTTGCCGCTCCGTCAGGGTCACGTAGAAACCCGGCGCAAGATACGTCAGTTCATCGGTCATTGCGGACAATACCCAAGGTCAGAAAACCAAGCCATTCTCGAGGCCATCGCCGACGGCCCGGGCGAGGCGCACTGGGGCTACAAACGGCGGCCTCGCGAAGCATTATTTGACTCGAGAGTATACTACAAACACCCCCCTTTCCAGCGCACTCCGGGGGGCGGCCCCGCATCGTCGGGCAAAGTGAGAACTGGGTCTCTAAGCCCTTGGCATTCCAATCATTTTTGTCTTCGGCCGGGTTGCGCAGACCGCCGCTTTATCGGCCCGAAAGCCCCCCTGAAAGCTGTGTGTTTTCACCCCCCGTTGCGGGCGTCAGAACGAACCACCGAAACGAACGTTCACCGAAGTTCCGCGAAAAAACCGGGAAAATTACCCCTTGGGGTGGAATGAATTGTGGCGTTGGTTCAAAAGACTTACACTCGCCGCAAATGGTCACATCAGGCCATATTCCGCAAGCGAATAATACATTTAACAACCCATAAAAGAGGCGCACCACTATGTCCCGCAAAGCCTGCAAAACCTTTTCGCTGAAGCCGCTGTATGCACCTGTGTGCATGGCTATCGCGACAACACTGGCCAGTACCGCCAACGCCCAGCTCATGCTGGAAGAAGTGGTGGTCACAGCCCAGAAAAGAACGGAAAGCCTGAGTGACGTCCCGATTTCGGTGAACGTGGTCGGCGCCGACAAGCTCGCCAACTCCGGCATCACCAACCTGCTCGATATGTCTGACTTCGTGCCCAACCTGAGCATGAACCAGACCGGTCTCGGCACCAACATCACCATCCGCGGCATCAGCTCGGGCATCAACCCCGCGTTTGAACAGTCGGTGGGCATGTACGTAGACGACATCTACTACGGCCGCGCACAGCTGTCGCGCGCACCCTACCTCGACATCGCGCGCGTGGAAGTGCTGCGCGGACCGCAGCCGATCCTTTTCGGCAAGAACGCCATTGCCGGTGCGATCCACATGATCACCGAAAAGGCGAGCACCGAGGAAAACAGCGGTTTCATCCAGGGTGACTACAACTTCGACCAGAACGGTCTGGACATCCAGGCGGCGGGCAACTTCGTCGTCACTGACGAGTTCGCAATCCGCCTCGCCGGCCTGAGCCGCGATTCCGATGGCTACTACAAAAACCTCAACCTGGAGCGCGACGAATCCCAGCTCGACGAGCAGGTGCTGCGCGCCAACTTCCGCTGGGAGCCGACCGACACCCTTACAGTCGACTTCAAAGTGGAGCAGGCCGAATACGACACCGAAGGCCGTTTCCTGGAGATCATCAACCCGGTTGAAGTCAACGGTTCGCCCACCTTTGCGGAGGCACTCTTTGAACTGACTGGCAAGACCTTGGTTTTGGACACAGAGCAAGACTACAAGCGCCAGGCAAATGGCGACATTGAAGAAACCGACCTGGACAACTACACGCTGCGCGTAGACTGGGAACTGGACTGGGCCACCGTGAGCTACATCGGCGGCATGGTCGAGTACGACTACTACCAGCAGTGTGACTGTGACTTCACCAGCGCCATCCTGATCGACACTGCCGGCGTGGAGGAATTCGAACAGACCAGCAACGAGATCCGCCTGACCTCTCCCGGCGGCGAGACCCTCGACTGGATCGTCGGCGCCTTCGTCCAGGACTACAAAGTCGACGTCAACGACATCACCATCGTGCCCGAAGGCAGCCTGCTCGGCGGCCTGAGCGCCCTGCTGCCCGGCACCGGCGCTCGCCGCGCTTACGGCACCGAAAGCGACCTGTGGTCTGTGTTCGCGCAGGTGACCTGGAACATCAACGATGCCATGCGCCTGACCCTCGGCGGACGTTACACCGAAGAGGACAAGGAAGGCTTCCGCCGGATCGACATCGTCAACATCTCCGACCCGAGCCCCATCTTCGACATCCTCGGCCAGATGCCGAGCGACAACATCGGCCTGGGCGCGACCTACGCGGCCGGCTTCGCCATCGACAACAACCTGGTCAACCTGAGCGGCGGCACCGGTTGTGGCGGCGCCACCGATTCCATGGGCCACGACCTGGAATGTGACCGCGACGAGTCCAAGTTCACCCCGGCGGTGAACTTCCAGTGGGACGCCACACAGGACGTCATGCTGTACGCGTCGTACACCGAGGGCTTCAAGGCCGGCGGTTTCGATACACGCGCCAACAACACCGGCTCCTTCGAGTTTGAAGAAGAACTGGCGACCAGCTATGAGGTCGGCGCCAAGATGTCGCTCCTGGACGGCGCTGCCGAGGTGAACGTCGCGCTGTATCACACCGAGTACGACGACCTGCAGACCAGCCAGTTTGACGGCACGCTGGGCTTCAACGTCACCAACGCCGGTGAGGCCACCACGCAGGGCATCGAGATCGATGGCCGCTGGCAGGCTGCCGAGTCGCTGATGATCACCTTCGCGGCCGGTTACCTGGACTTCGAGTTCGACGAGTTCCCGAACTCCCAGTGTTTCTTCGGCGAAACCGCGATTCCGTCGGGCCCGCTGGCCGGTCTGTGTGATCGCGGTGGCGAAGTGCGCGAATTCACACCGGAGTTCACAGCCAACATTGGCGGTGAGTACTACTTCGATGTGGGCAGCGACATGGAAGGCACCGTGGGTCTGGACCTGATCTACAGCGATGACTACTTCGTCTCCCCGACGCTGGATCCGAACCTGGTGCAGGACGAGTACGTGAAGATCAACGCGCGTATCGGCCTGGCATCCAACACGGGTGACTGGAACGTCTCCCTGCTGCTGGAGAACATTACCGACGAGGAAGTCCTGACGTTCGGTAACCAGGCGCCGGTATCGACCACGCTGTCGAGCACCTACAACGCCGAAATTGGCGCGCCCGGTGTCGCCACAGCCTACTACGGCTTCTACGGCGCTCCGTTCAATGTGGCCCTGCAGGCGCGCTACAACTTCTGATCTGTCAGCGCCCTGCGGTCAATCGCCGCACAGACAAAAAAGCCCGGCCTTCGCGCCGGGCTTTTTTTTGCGATTCCAAACGGCTCAGGTCTGAAAGCGTTCCTGCAGCGCAAAGCGCTGCACCTTGCCCAGCGGGTTGCGCGGTAGCTGCGGCAGCACCTCCAGGCGTTCGGGCAGCTTGAACGCGGCAAACCCCGCATCTGTCAGGAAAGCGCACAGGTCGGCCAGGGTCGGCGCCTGCGCATCGGGCGCCACCACAACGCAGGCACAGATTTTTTCCCCCAGGCGCTCGTCCGGGTAGGCGCAGACCGCCGCCTCGGCGAGGTCAGGGTGAGACTCCAGGGCCGCATCCAGTTCCTGTGGCGATATCTTCATGCCGCCGCGATTGATGATGTCCTTGCAGCGGCCGACGATGCGGTAGTGTCCGCCGGTTTCGCCGCACAGTTCCACCAGATCGCCCGTGCGGAAAAACCCGTCAGCGGAAAACACATCGGCATTGTCGTGTGCAAAGTAACCGTCAAACACCGTGGCCCCGCGAATGAGCAACTCGCCGGGCTCGCCGGGGCGGGTCACGGGCTCTCCCGAGACAGGGTCGGCGAGCCGCGTCTCGATGACACCACCAGGTTCGGGCCGCGCAAACATGACGGCGCGCACCGCCGGGTCTGGCGCTGTCTCCGGGGTTGCGAACAGCGAGATACCCTCGTTCGACCCGTAGAAATTCACGACCTCCTTGCCGTAGTCACGACTGAAGGTCTCTACCATCCACGGCGCGAGCGGTGCCGAACCCGAACCGATCCGCCGCAGCGCGGAAAAATCGAACGGCTCCCACATGGCGGGACTCTTGGCGAGCTGGTTCAGCAGCGCCGGTGGCGCAATGGTGAAGGTCACGCGCTCGTCCTGGACCTGTTGCAGGAACAGCGCGGGGTCCAGCGGATGGTGCAGGACCACGGCACAACCCAACAGCGCCCCCGGAAACAGGAAACCGCCAATAGCTGCCATGTTCACCAGCGGAAACGGGTTGAGCAGAATATCGTCCGGCCGCATGTCCCCGGCCTGCGCGGTGGTGCGTGCGGTGGCAAGCCACATGTTGTGGGAGCGCGGCACGCCCTTGGGCGTCCCGGTGGTACCGGATGTCCAGCAAACGGTGAGCACCGAGTCGGCATCGGTATCCACTGCCGGAAGTTGCGCGGTCGGCGCGTCGGGAACGACGGACAGGTCCCGCCCGAAGACCAGCACTCGGCACTTCGGCAGGGCGTCGGCGGCCTGCGCCGCCAGCGGCTGGTCGCGCAGCCGTTCAATGCTGATGAGCGTGTCGGCCCCCAGCGTGTTGGCAACCAGCGCCAGCTCGTGTCGGCCGTACTGCACGGGCACCGGGGACACAACAACGCCCAGCAGGCTGGCCGCGTAGTACACCAGCGGCAGCTCGACTACATTGGGCAGCTGCACCACCAGGATCTGGCCGGGCCGCACTCCGGCGTCGAGCAGTTGGTTCGCGAGGTTGTGCGCCGCAGCGGCCAGCGCCGACCAGCCAAGCGCGAGCGGTTGATCGCCGGTGAGCGCCTCGCGATTGGGCTGATCCTTGAGGGCCAGGGCCTCGGGACGAGACGCGGCGTGTTCAGACAGCAGGCCGTGCAAGGTCTGCTCGCCCCACTGCCCCGCTCGCGACAACTCCTCAATACGCGTTTCGCTACTGGTTTTCATTTTGTTTATCGCCCGCGCCAATCTGTTCAGTGCCCACTATGGTTCGGCGCCACAAATCCTTCAAGTGGGCGTGATCGCCGTAACATGCTTGTCCCGCGAGAGGTATAATCTAAGAACGCCTCACCTATCTGTGGAACTTCGCCCGATGAAGCTCAGTGTTGTGCTGCCCCTGTGGCAGGATCGCCCCCCGGAAGAAAACCTGGCAGTCGCCAAAACGGCCGACTCGCTCGGGTACGACGAATTGTGGATTGGCGAGATGGCGACCTACGACGCGTTTGCGCTGGCCACCGCGGTCGGCTTGTCGACGCAGCAGATCGCACTGAACATCGGGCCGCTGGCCGTGTCGGTACGCACGCCGATGACAATGGCGATGGGAGCTGCATCGGTGCACGCGCTGACCGGTCGCGATGTCAGCCTGGCGATCGGGGCCTCGAGCGTGGTGGTGGTGAAGCAGTGGCACGGGCGCGAACGCCGACACACGGCCAGGCACCTGGCCGAGAGCGCCCAGGTACTGCGCACCCTGCTCGACGGCGAAAAGGCCAGCTTCGACGGTGAACTGGCCAGGTGCAAGGGCTATCGCCTGCGCCTGGACGCGCCGGGCTCCCCGGTGACGGTCGCCGCCTTCGGCGACGGGGCGATCAACGCAGCGGCCCGGCACGCCGACCGCATGCTGCTCAACATGGTGACGCCGGCCAGCCTGCGCCAGCTGCGCGAGAAGCTCGAACAAACGGCCACAGAGGCCGGCCGCGCAACGCCCACCGTGGCGGTATGGCTGCCGACTGCCGTGGACCCGGGTGAAGCGGCGATAGAACAATTGAAACGGGGCATCGTCGGGTACCTCGCCGCCCCGGGCTACTCCGACATGATGATGGAGGCCGGTTTCGGGGAACTGGTGGAGTACGCCCGCAACGAGCCCCACCCCCGGCACCTGCTCGCGGCGATGCCCGACGAACTGATCGGCGCCATCGGCCTGGTGGGGACGTCCGCCGAGCTCAAAGCGCGCATAGAAGCCTACCGGGAGGCGGGCGCCGACGAGATCTGCCTGGTCCCGGCCACCGCCAGTGACGATGCCGGCGCCAAAACGCTGGAACACATGGCCACGATGACCTGATACGCGCCACTGTACCGGCCCGCCAATCGGGCTTTATTTAATATTTTTAATCGATACGATTGAAAATGAATACTTTATCTATCAATAAAGTGCCCGTAATCTACACCCAATGATCGAAAACCAACCAAGGAGGTAACACCATGGCCATGATCAACACCGTACCCAACGTGGTATTCAAAACCCGCGTCCGCGACGAATCCGTGGGCGGCGAGAACCCGTACCGCTGGCAGGACACCACCACCGACGACCTGTTCGCCGGTAAGAAAGTGGTCGTCTTTTCGCTGCCGGGCGCATTCACGCCCACCTGCTCCTCGAACCACCTGCCGCGCTACGACGAACTCTTTGACGAGTTCAAGGCGCTGGGCGTCGACGCCATCATCTGCGTCTCGGTGAACGATGCCTTCGTCATGTTCAAGTGGGGCAAGGAACAGGGCAACAAGAACATCACCCTGCTGCCCGACGGCAACGGTGAGTTCACCCGCAAGATGGGCATGCTGGTCGACAAATCGAACATCGGCTTCGGCATGCGCTCATGGCGCTACTCGATGCTGGTCAACGACCGCAAGATCGAGAAGATGTTCATCGAGGACGGCTACGAGGACCTGTGTGCCAGCGACCCGTTCGAGGTATCCGACGCCGACACCATGCTGGCCTACCTCAAGGGCGAGCAGCCGGCTGGCGTAAGCGAGCCGCGCAAGGCCTTCGTCGGGTAAACCACCCTCCCCCGCCCCGGCGGCAGTCGCCGCCGGGGCCTCCCAAATTCCCGCTAAATTTTCTTGCGAAGAGCCGCGTTCCCTGTATTGTTCGCTCAAGACCTACGGGCTTACAGGGGATACTTTTCATGCGCACGACATCGGTTCGGGCTATCGCAGCGGTGGCCCTTGGCCTGTCGCTGGGCGGCTGCAAACTCGCGGTCATCGTCGGCGAAGGCGGCGACGTAACCTCCCTGTCAGGGACCAACGACTGCAACGGCCCCGGCTACTGCGTCATAGACATCGATGACGCCAGCTTCAACGAAACCTTCACTGCGGTGCCAAAGCCGGGCTACGAGTTCGTCAAGTGGCAGGACGGCTGGGGCTTCCAGTGC
>CAYGOX010000032.1:10943-19126 GCA_964351485.1 uncultured Halioglobus sp. | reverse complement strand
CGGTGGGCGACGAGAAAATGCGCTGGCCCGACCGCGAGCACTACGAGGGCGCCTACCACGCGCTGTGGCCCAGCTGGGAAACGTTCTGGGCCAACCCCCCGGGCGATGAGATTCCCGAGGTGGCGCCGCCCGCGCCGCTGGAGGAGTTCCTGAGCACCATGCGGCGCGGCGCGCCCGAACCCAAAATCCGCGTCCGCTAGGAGGCCGCTATGGAATTGTTCAGCCCGGTGACGCTCGGTGCGCTCACCCTGAAAAACCGCGTGGTGATGGCGCCCATGACCCGCAGTCGCGCCGATACCGATGCAGTGCCGACGTCTGTCGTGACCGATTACTATGCCCAGCGCGCCGGCGCCGGCCTGATCGTGTCGGAGGGCATTGCGCCCTGCGCGGACGGCCTGGGCTACTGTCGCACGCCCGGATTGTTCAGCGCGGCCCAGGTCAAAGCCTGGCGCGAAGTCACCGACGCGGTACACGAACGCGGTGGCCTGATTGTTGCGCAGATCATGCATGTCGGTCGTGTGGCCAGTCACCTCAACAAACCCGCCGGCAGTGAAACCGTTGCGCCCAGTGCAATCACGGCGCGCGGCGATATGTATACCGACCAGTCCGGCATGGTGCCCTTCGACGCACCGCGTGCGCTGGACACTGCGGAAATACCCGGCGTGGTCGAGGCCTATCGCACAGCGACGGCCAATGCCTTTGAGGCCGGCTTCGACGGGGTGGAACTGCACTGCACGAGCGGCTACCTGCCTGCACAGTTTCTCAGCACCGGCACCAATACACGCGATGACGCCTACGGCGGCAGTGTCGAGAACCGCGCGCGCTTTGCGCTGGAAGTCCTTGCGGCCATGGCCTCGGTGAACGGCGCCGACCGCGTCGGCATGCGCATCTGCCCCGGAAACCCGTTCAACGACCTGCACGATGACAATCCCGAAGAGACCTTCGAGTACCTGCTCGGTGAGGCCGCGACCCTGGACCTTGCCTACCTGCACGTTATCCGGATGCCCGCCGGCGTCGACAATCTCGCGCTGGGTCAACGCCATTTCGGCGACCGGCTGATCGGCAACGAGAGCTACACATTCGAGGAGGCGACCGAGGCCGTGCGTGATGGCGCAATGGCGGCGGTCTCTTTCGGGCGACCGTACATCGCCAACCCCGACCTTGTTGAACGCTGGCGGCAGAACGCCGACCTGGCGGATTTCGACCCCGGCAAGCTCTACAGCCCCGGTGCCGAAGGCTACAGCGACTACCCAACACTTTGATGCGCACAGGCGCCACAGGAGAATAAAAAAATGGCAGTTACCCCCGTTGAACTCGCGAACAGCAAAATCCTCATCACAGGGCCGACCGGACAGGTCGCCCTGCCGGTGGTGGAGGCGTTTGCGAAGCAGGCCGATGTGTACGCGCTGGCGCGTTTCAAACAGGCCGAGGACCGCGCCAAAATCGAGGCGCTGGGCGCCACCGTGCTCGCCGCCGACCTGGCGGATGCCGACAGTTTGTCGGTCGTGCCCGAAGACATCGACTACGTATTGAATTTCGCCGTGGTGAAAACCGGCGATTTCGACTACGACCTCGCGGCCAACGCCGAAGGCGTTGGCAACCTGATGATGCGCTGTCGCAATGCCAACGCGTTCGTGCACTTTTCGTCGACGGCTGTGTACGAGTATGTCGGCCACGAGCCGCGCGCCGAGGACGCACCGCTGGGGGACAACCACCGCGTGATGTTTCCCACGTACAGCATTTCGAAAATTGCGGCGGAGACCGTGTGCCGCTTCGTCGCGCACCAGCACGGCATTCCCACCACGATTGCGCGCCTGAGTGTGCCCTATGGTGACAACGGCGGCTGGATGTACTTCCACATGCTGATGATGCAGCAGGGCATTCCGATCGAGCTGCACCCGGACAAGCCCAACTACTACAACCCGCTGCACTCGGACGACTACATCGAGAAAATTCCCTACCTGCTGGGCGCGGCAACCCCCGAGGTCACCACGCTCAATTTCGGTGGTTCACAGCGTGCGAGTATTGAGGAGTGGTGTGCGTACATTGGCGAACTCACCGGCCTGGAGCCGGTGTTCGCGGACAACCCCAAGGCGTTCGGCAGCCTCTGTATCGACACGACACGCATGCATGAGCTGATCGGTGAAACCCGCGTCGACTGGCGCGACGGTATCCGGCGTCAGCTGGAAAACCTTGCGCCAGAGGTATTGAAAGCGTCCTAGTTCGAGAGGCGGCTCAGCGCACGGCGCCGCCGCCGTCCACGCTCAGGATCTGCCCGGTGATGAACGAGGCGCGGTCGCTGGAGAGAAAGACCACCGCCTGCGCAATTTCATCGGGTTCTCCCAGGCGGTTGAGTACCGCGGCCTTTTTCAGGCCCTCGGCAATTTTCGGTTGTTCCTCAAAGTACTTTTCCACGCCCGGTGTTCGAATGACGCCGGGCGATACGGCGTTGATGCGGATACCCTGGGCGCCGTACTCGGCGGCCGAACTCTGCGTAAGCGTATTCACGCCGCTCTTGGCCGCGGCATAGGCGGTGTTGAAGGCCTGGCCTTTCAGTGAGGCGTTTGAGGAGATGTTGACGATGGCGCCGCCGCCAGTGTCGAGCATCGCGGCCAGCTCGTACTTCATGCACAGCCAGGTGTTGGTCAGGCACATTTCCAGGGTCTGATCGAACACGTCGCGCTCGTACTGGTGAATCGGGCCAGAGCCGCGGCTCAGCGCCGCGCTGTTGCAGGCAATGTCCAGGCGACCAAATGCCGATACGGTTGCCTCAACCATCGCCGCGACCGCCGATTCGTCGCTGACGTCGGCGAGCGTGAACTGCGCCTCGCCGCCGGCCTCGCGAATCATCGCAGCCGTTTCCTCGCCGGTCTGGGCATTGAAGTCCGAGACCATGACTCTGGCGCCTTCGCGGGCGTAGGCCAGCGCGATGGCGCGGCCGATACCCTGGCCGGCGCCGGTGACGAGTCCGGTTTTGTCTGCGAGAAGTGTCATTGCATGCTCCTGGTTCAGGCTATTGGCTTGGGTGCAGCCGGGCAAAGACGTGATAATACGCGAAACGGTCAGGGCCCCGGCAGGGCCTGTCACGGCAGTTTGGTATACAAATCCGATCAACATGACAATCATCAAGACAAGGGCTGCATTCAAGCCCGGAGGACGCTAGTACGATGGAACTGGAAAACAGGGTGGCACTGGTCACGGGAGCGGGTCAGGGCGTGGGGCAGGGAATCGCATTGGCGCTTGCGGCCGAGGGCGCGAGTGTCGCGGTGACCGGCCGCACGCTGGAAAAACTCGAGGCCACTGCGAAGACCATCGAGGAGCGCGGCGGCACCGCGCTGCCGGTGGTATGCGATGTGAAGTGGTCGAACGTTTTGGCGGCCTGAATATCCTGGTCAACAATGCACAGGAAGTGCCGCTGGGTACGCTCGACAGCGTCACCGACGAGGCGTTCACCGCCGGCTGGGAGTCCGGCCCCCTGGCCACGTTTCGCCTCATGAAGCTCTGCCGGCCATACCTGGCCGGCGATGGCTGCATCATCAACCTGGCAAGCTCCGCATCCAAACGCTGGGATATGTCCGGCTACGGTGCCTACGCGGCCACCAAGGACGCGATTCGCTCGCTCACCGCCGCCTGCGAGTGGGCCGCCGAGGGCATCCGGACCAACGTGATCCTGCCGCACGCCGCGTCACCCGGCCTGAAGTGGTGGATGGAGAACAATCCCGAGGAGGCAGCGGCGTTTATTGCCACCATCCCGCAGCGTCGGGTCGGGGACTGCGAGCAGGACATCGGCCACTTTGTCGCCATGCTGTGCAGCCCCAGGGCGGGTTATGTCAACGGGCAGAGTATTGCCCTGGACGGCGGGCAGGCTTACCTGGGTTGATCGCGAGGTCGAATCACACCCGCCGGGGGCGTATAATTGTTCCGGAGGGTTGTGCCAGGAGACCGCCGTGAAAATTCAACAGTACCTGTCGAAAGAGGATATCGCGCGCTTCACGCACAAGAGTGACTGGCGCGCCGCCTCCCTGGTGGCCGGGAACTGGCTGGCCATCGGCCTGATCTTTGCTGCGGTCGCCACGTGGACGAACCCCCTCACCATTCTGCTGGCGATTGTCCTGCTGGCAGGGCGTCAACTGGGGCTCTCTGTCCTGATGCACGACTGCGGGCATCGCACCCTGTTTCGCACGCCCCGGCTCAACGACGTGGTGGGGCAGTGGTTCTGCGCGTTGCCGGTCCTCAACGACCAGCCGTCCTACGCAAGGGGGCACCTCGAACACCACCGCAAGGCGGGCACGCACGAGGATCCCGATCTGCCCAATTACCAGGCCTACCCGATCGATGCGCAGAGCTTCCGGCGCAAGGTCGTGCGCGACCTCACAGGCCAGACCGGCTGGAAGCTGCTCAAGGCGATTGCGCGCCAGGGCGCGTCGGGTGTGATGTCGCGGGGCACCAGCCCCGGCAGTGCGGTGGTTTACAAGCAATTGCTGGTGCAGCTTGTGCTGCTGACCGTGCTTACCCTCAGCGGTATCCCCTGGGCCTACCTGTTATGGGCCGCGGCCTACCTGACGGTTTTCATGCTGGTGATCCGCATCCGCCAGGTGGCGGAGCACGCCGCGGTGCCCGACCTGTACGATCCCGACGTACGGATGAATACGCGGACGGTGGATGCACCCTGGTGGCAAAAAATGATCTTCGCCCCCTTTGGCGTGAACTACCATCTCGAACACCACTTCATGGCGAGCGTACCCTGCTATCGACTGGGGGATCTTCGCGCACACCTGCGGGCGCAGGGCGCGCTGGACGAGGTGCCGGTCTTTCGCGGTTACGGCGCATTGCTGCGCCACGCAGTCAGGCCTGCTTGAGGGCTTTCAGCGCCTCCGGTGTGGTGGGCTCGCCAGTTTCGTAAAACAATTTCATCGACAGGGCGACGTCCTGGATTGTCTGTTGTACGAACGGTTTGAGTTTACCGCCCAGCCAGTTTCCCAGCCGCCCCCAGGGCATTTCATAGGTGAGGCTGGTGGTCAGCAGGGTGGTACCCTGCGGCGTGTCGTCGAGGCGGTAGGTGAAGCGGGCACTCCTGAATGGCGGCGCGGGCTTGTCGCCGCGGTGTAGCCGGATCGTAAAGCCCTGGCCCTCGTGCCATTCCTCCACCGTTTCCTGGACGTACTTTTTCTCCGACTGGTACACGTAACGGCTCGCGCCGATACCCCGGGCGTTGTCACTCACGATCTGCGTGCGAATGATGCCCGGCACATAGTTGTGTGCCAGGGAAAAATCCTGGAGTTTTGCCCAGGCGTCTTCACGGCTCATGGCGATTTCGGAAGTTCCGGTGACGGTCTGTGACACACGCTGTCTCCTGTGGGTTGGCGTAGCGCGCCGGTCAGGCGGATTTGCGCAGCGCCGCGTCCTGTTCCGCCGTTTCTTCGGGCAGGCGGATCGGCCCGAATTGCGCCGGGAACCGGCCTGTCATGCCGGCGTAAAAATCGCGAAAGTACTGCATATCCGCAGGAATATCACCGGTTGGCACCAGCGCTGGCCCGAAACCGCCGCATTTGGTACTCCAGTCGAGGAAGGACGGCACGATGGGCACGCCGGCCTGCCGGGCGATGTGGTAAAAGCCTGACTTCCAGTACTCGGTTCGATCCCGTGTGCCTTCTGTAGGGACAACCAGCACCAGTTCTTTCGCCTGGGCAAAACTCTCGACCATTGTGTCGACGATATTCTGGTTCTTGTGGCGCACGACGGGCACGCCGCCGAGCGCGCGCATGAAAAAGCCCAGCGGTGGTTTGAACAGGCTGTGCTTGCCCATCCAGTTGATCTTCATATCGAAGACTGCGGCAAAGGCGAGCATCAAGGGGAAATCCCAGTTCGACGTGTGGGGCGCGGCGATCAGCACGTAGCGGTCAGCCTGCGGCCGAACGCCGTCGACCTGCCAGCCGAAAGCCCGTAGCAGCCAGTACGCGAGGCGTTTTTTCATGGGAAGAGGTCTTGTCCTGGGAAAAGCAGGCCGTAAGGTTGCACAGCGCCCCCGGAATGTCTAGCGCTGTGGTCCCCCGGGCCTGCTCGGGGTGCCGTTACTCCTCGATCAGCAGTGTTTCGCCCACCTGTGCGGCGGCAATGTCGTCCTCACAGAACGGAAAGCGGACCCAGCGTTTTTCGGCGTATTCGCGCGTCTGGTCTCCGTAGTAGGGCGATGCGGGGTCGGTGCTCTGCGAGTGGGTCAGGATCGTGTCTGCGATGGGGCAGTCGCTCTCGTCCCAGGTGACGACCTGGATATAGGAGTTGCCGCTGCCCGGATTGCGGTAACCGCCATCGGACAAGCCGGCGCTGATCGCACCGAAGACGCCCATGGTGCCGGCACCGCCGTGGATGGGAATGTTCTCCCCGTTGCGCTCGAGAAACTGCACCTCGCCCCAGGGGGCGTCCAGCGCGACGTTGTTGGCCATCAGTCGCTCGGCGGCGGCGATCAGCGACCGGCCCACCAGGTCGACGATCTCGGGCACCGAGGCGTCGATACCGCGCGGTGTGGTCAGCGGCTCCATCGGGTCGAAGTCGACCAGCCAGAAGGATTCGTCCGGTATAACGTTCTGGAAATCGCTGCCGATGGCGCTGCGCAGCCGGCCCCAGTACTCGGTGAAAACCTGCGCCCCGCGGCTGTCGACGTTCACGCGGCGATCCCAGGCAGCGAGCACATCACAGGCGGATTCGAGCAGTGTAACCTGGTCGGGCGTGACATCGGCCGGAGGCGAGGCGGCGAAGGTCTCGCAGATGGCCAGCGTGTCGTCCAGGGCGACCTCGGCGCCGTGTACGCGGTTGTTGTACATGACGCCCTTCATGGTTTCGAGGTCGAAGCGCGGCGTCTCGCTGATGTCGTCTGTGCCTGCCAGGCGATCGGCGATCATGAGGTGGGTGATGCGGGTGCGCAGAAACTGCTGCATGTTCTCGCCGCCCAGCCAGCCCATCACGAGCGGGAAGCCGGTCAGCGGGTTGGTCGCATCGCTCAGCCAGTAGCTGTTGTTACTGTTACCGACCGTGCCGCCGCCACGGAGGATGGCGCGTGAGGAGAGGCCGAACAGGTTGGTGTCCGGCGGTGAATCGGCGTCTTCGCCCCACTCGCAGGCCGAGCGACTCCCGTCGAGGGTGACGATGGCGTTTTCACTGGCTGCGGCAATAATGCCGCCCAGGCTGTTGACGCAGTCGTCGAGTTTGTCGGCAGTGACGTGGGGAACCGCCGATACCTGGCCGTAAAAAATGTCGCCGTGCCGGTCGGCGGCGAATTCGTGGAACACCGGGTTGCCGATATTGGTCAGCGCGGCCTCGTAATCGGCCATGTTGGTGGCCTGCGCCTTGGCGATGAACTCACCGGCGGAGCGGATACCGGTCAGCAGGTTGGCATCGCGGATAGTCATCAGGTTGCCGTTCGCCAGTGGCCAGCCACCCAGCAGCGGGTTGACGCCGCCCAGGTCGATAATCATGCCGTAGTGGGAGCTGTAGAAGGTTTTCTCCCGCTCTTCGAGTTCGCCGCTGTCGGTCCGCACCAGCGCGCTCACCGTGGTGGAGGTGATATCGCGCATTTCGCCGTCATACAGGTACTGCATGGGGTTGTCGGGGTTGAGGCGCAGTTCGTAGAGCGTGAAGCGTGTGGCGAAATCCACCGTGTGCGTCCAGGCGACATCGCGGGTAAAGCCGATACCGATGAAGGGCAGGCCCTGGAGCGAGGCACCGGCAACGTCGTATTCACCGGGAATGGTGAGGTGCGCCTCGTACCAGCGCCCTGAGCCGCTCCACGGCTGGTGCGGATTGCCCAGCAGCACGCTGCTTCCCGTGGTGGTCGCGTCGCGACCTGCCAGGATGGCGTTGCTGCCCTTGTCATCGGGTCGGAAGGCTTTTTCCAGGCCGCGCAGGCTGTCGATGACCGGGGCCTGGACTTCCTCGAGGCTCATCGCGCTGGCGCCGGGGGGCACCACCGACTGCAGGCCGCGGCGGATCAGGCCCTGGTCTGAGCTTCCGCCCAGAGCGATGCGTCGCAGGTGCTGCCAGAGGTCGAAGTCGTCAATCTCGTAGACCCAGGGGGCGTTGCGACAACCGGCGTCGCCCTCGGGCAGGTTCTCCACCCCGGTCTCGCGCAGGTACCGGTTCATGCCCGCGGCAAATCCGGCGACGAGATCCTGGACGTTTTGCGGCAG
>CAYGOX010000032.1:0-10933 GCA_964351485.1 uncultured Halioglobus sp. | reverse complement strand
CTCCTCGGTGCCGTTGAGGAAGCGGAACAGGAAGTCGTTCTCGATATTGCCCATGGACTCGCCCATCAATTCGGCCGAGCGGCCACCGGCGATGACGATTTCGCGCATGGTTACGCAGAAATTGTCCTGCGCGTAGGCGTAGCCGTAGCCGTAGCCCAGCCCGCCCCAGTCATCGGCCTTGATGTGGGGAATGCCGAACGCGGTGCGGACAATGCTGGCGCTCAGGGTCGGTCCGGGTGGTGGTGCGACGGGTGTTTCCGGCATGGTCTGCAGGTTGTCGCCGGTGTCGGAACACGCGGCCAGGAATGTGCAGGTCGCCAGCGTCAGCAGGGTGCGAGTGAGGGTGTTCATCGTGTCGTGACCTCGATTGTTATAGTGATGTTCAGGCGCCGGATGAGCATAGCACAGTCCCTCAGCCACTGGCTGCGTCGCAGCGCAGTGGTGGCAGTGGCCGGCGGCCCGCCAGAGCGTTTAGACTGTCGGCATGCGGCACGGTAATTTCGAATCCACCCCGGACAAGCCGGTCAACTGGCGCGTCATCACTCATCTGCTCCCCTACCTGTGGGAGTCGCGCGGGCGCGTCGGCCTGGCCATGCTGTGCCTGGTCCTGTCCAAGGGCGCCATTCTGCTCATTCCCTTTTTGCTCAAGTACCTGGTTGATGCGCTCGAGAGCGCGCCGGCTCAGTCGCTGGCGCCGGCATTGCTGTTCGGGCTGGTGGCAGCCTATGGTGCGGCGCGGTTCGGCAACGTCTTCTTTGCCGAGTTGCGCGATACGGTATTTGGACGGGTCAGTGAGCGCGCGATGCGGCGTATCGGGCTGGTTGTGTTCCGTCACGTACATTCGCTGGACCTCGACTACCACCTGAACCGCCGTACGGGGGGACTGGCGCGCGATATAGAGCGGGGCACGACCGGTATCAGCTTCCTGATGCGCTTCTTTGTTTTCAACATCGTCCCGACCCTGCTTGAGATTGCCGTTGTCCTGGGCATCCTCCTGCTGAATTACGGCGCCACCTACAGCGTGATTACCGCGGTGTCGGTGGTGGCTTACGGGTTCTTTTCACTGCGCGCGACGCAGTGGCGCACGCAGTTTGTGCGCGAGATGAACGAGGCCGATTCGGCCAGTAATACGCGGGCGGTGGACAGCCTGCTGAATTTCGAGACGGTGAAGTACTTCACCAATGAGGAGTTTGAGGCGCGGCGCTACGACGACGAGCTGCAGAAGTGGGAAGCGGCGCGGCGGCGCAACCGGCTGTCACTGTTCGGACTCAACGGTGGGCAGGCGCTGATCATCGCGCTTGCGCAGACCAGCATGATTGCACTGGCGGCCTGGCAGGTGCGCCAGGGCGATATCACCCTCGGCGATTTCGTGCTGATCAACCAGTTCATGATCCAGTTGTTCCTGCCGCTGGGCTTTCTCGGGTTCGTATTCCGCGAGATCAAGGGCTCTCTGGCCAACATCGAGAATATGTTCGACCTGCTGGCGGTCAAGCCGTCGGTGCTGGAGCAACCGGACGCGCAGGAACTGGTTGTGCGGGCCGGGCGTATCGCCTTCGAGGATGTCCGGTTTCACTATGATCCGGAACGGGAAATTCTGCGCGGCGTAAGCTTTGTGATTGAGCCCGGTGAAAAAGTGGCGGTGGTCGGCGCCAGTGGCGCGGGGAAATCCACGCTGGTGAAACTGCTCTTCAGGTTTTACGACCCTCAAGGCGGCCGGGTGACGATTGACGGGAAGGATATCCGTGGGTTGTCGATGCATTCCCTGCGCCGCGCCCTGGGTATCGTGCCGCAGGACACCGTGCTGTTCAACGACTCTATTTTTGAAAACGTGCACTATGGCGATCCCGCCGCGGATACCGCTGCAGTGCGCGAGGCGATCCGGCTTGCCCATCTCGACGCGTTTATCGCCGCGCTGCCCGCCGGCGAGGATACGCTGGTGGGCGAGCGGGGACTGAAACTGTCCGGGGGAGAAAAACAACGGGTGTCTATCGCGCGCGCCCTGTTGAAGCGGCCTCCGGTGATGGTATTTGACGAGGCCACCTCGTCACTCGACAGCCACTCGGAGCAGAAAATTCTGGCCGCGATGGACGAGGTTGCCCGCGACCGCACCAGCCTGGTGATCGCGCACCGCCTCTGCACGATCCGTGACGCGGATCGCATTGTGGTCCTGGACGATGGTCGCGTGGTGGAGCAGGGTACACACCAGGCGCTGCTCGCCGCACAGGGCCCCTACGCCCGTCTGTGGGCGGCTCAACTCAAGTCGGGCGGGGAGTCTCCGGCCCCCGTCGCGTAGCTCCCCGCCGGCCCCTTTGAGCGGCCAGGCCGATATCAGCCGAATGCCCTAAAGATTCCTCCCGTGTGACCGATAGAGAGTAAGACTGCGGCGCAGATGCTGTGTGGCGGTCAAAAACTGTGGAATTCGTCACTCTCAGAGGGGGATATAGCACCAAAGGGCCATTTTTTGGGCGTCAAGGAAAACAATGGGATACGGGTGGTCATTGGTGGAAACGCTCCGCCGGGACGTCCGTCAACCCGAAATGTGACGCAGTTCAGAAAAAGGGCGCAGCGGGGCTGGAGAACACGTGAAGAGATATTCATTGCCCAAGGCCTGGCGTCGAACGGATGTACTGGTAGCGTCGCTGGCCATTAATCTGCTCGCTCTGGCGCTGCCCATTGTTATCCTGCAGTTCTATGACCGGGTGATCCCTACGCAGGCCGTGGGCACGTTCATGGCCCTGATGGCCGGCATGTGCCTGGTCATTTGCCTGGACGTCGTGATCAAGATGCTTCGCTCGGTGATTCTGAGCTGGGAGAGCGCGCGCTTCGATCACCAGGCCAGCATGGACGCGATGGACAAAATCCTGCAGGCCGATGCCACGGCCTTCGATGCCAAACCGGCCGGTTTCTATATCGATCGTATTCACGCCCTGGAGAACATCCAGGAATTCTACTCGGGTCAGTCGATCCTGCTGTTGATCGACCTGCCTTTTGTGCTGATTTATCTCGCGCTGATCACCATGATCGCCGGCCCGCTGGTCGCGGTGCCGCTGACGCTGATTGCTATCTTTTTCGTCGTTTCCCTGCGCACCGGCGGTGACCTGCACGACGCGCTCGTCCACCGCTCGAACATGGAAGACCGGCGGCAGAACTTTATTATCGAATTGCTGCAAGGGGTTCACACGGTCAAGTCGATGGCCATGGAGACGCTCATGCTGCGCCGCTATGAGCGCTTGCAGGTGCAGTCCGCTGAAAGCATTTTCGAGCTGAGCCGGATAAACAGTGTGTCGACCGGCGTCGGTGCGACTTTCTCACAGTTAGCGACGATTTGTTTTGTCGGCATCGGCAGTATCTCCGTGGTGAAGGGCGATTTGACCATGGGTGGTCTCGCGGCCTGCACCATGCTCACCAGTCGCTCCCTGCAGCCGGGCCTGCGGGCAATGGGTGTCTGGACGCAGTTCCAGTCGGTGCGCCTGGCAATCGAAAAAGTAAACGAGCTTTTTTCGCTGCCCTCGGAAGTGTCCGGCAGGTACACCTGTCCGGAAGCGGTGGGCGGTCAGGTCGAGATCAAGAACCTGTCCTTTGCCTATCCCGGTGCCGAATCGCCGTTGCTCAAGGATGTTTCACTGCTGATTAATCCCGGCGAGACTATCGGTATCACCGGGGACAACGGCGTCGGCAAGAGCACGCTGCTCAACCTGGTGTCAGGTTTTCTCCAGCCCTCGGCGGGGATGATCACAATCGACGGTATTCCGCTGCCCGATTTCAACAAGCAGTTCCTGCGCTCACAAATCGGCATCGTGCCGCAGCAGGGTGTCATCTTCGAGGGCACGATCCTGGAAAATATGACGCTCTATCGTGAAGGCACCGCCGTGGACGAGGCGATTGAGCTGGCTGCAAAACTCGGTCTGGGAGAAATCGTTTCCAAACTACCCGACGGGCTCGATACCTACATCGGCGGCGCCGCTGCCAGTTCGCTGTCAGAGGGTGTGAAGCAGAAAATTATTATTGTGCGATCACTGGTAGGCAATCCGAAGGTCGTTATCTTCGACGATTCCAACGCGAATTTCGACATCAAGAACGACAAGCGCCTGGTGGCGCTGGTCAATGAACTCAAGGGCGACCGGACGATGATCATCGTGTCCCATCGTCCGTCCTTCCTGCGCGTCTGCGATCGCAGCTTTGAAATCGTTGATGGAAGGCTGATGCCCTACAAGCAGCCCGGATACGGCGATGCGACTCAACGCACGGTTAAACTGATTTCGGACGGGGGCAGCTAGCGCCATGGACAGCACAGCAAACACCTTGTCGAACAAGTCCACAGTCCGCCGGCCGCCGTTTGCGGACAGAATTGTCGAGTCCCTCAGGGAGGGCGAACTGGATGAGTTTGCCGGCATGTCTGTTTACGCGGCGTGCCTGTTCCCGATCCTCGAGAGTCTCGGAAGGCAGGGCATCAACCGCGAATTGCTCGAGGCGATGCCGCATTTTGCCGAGCAACTCGACCTGGTCGATCTGCGCAATATCCTGGTGAACCTCGGGTACGAAAGTGACCCGCGTGATACCCGTCTGGACACGTTGCCTGCCGAACTGTACCCCGCGCTGTTTGAGTCGGCTCAAGGCGACGTATGGGTCCTGTCGGAGCGCACCGGTAACTCGATCAGCTATTACGATGCGCGTTCGCGCGAGTACAAGGTGGCCCACGTGGATGCGCTGCAGATTGCCGGGCGCGCCTACCTGTTCACCGACAAGCACCCGACACACGGTGTAAAGCAATCAGACGCCGCAGCGGGCGCCTGGTTTGACGGACTGTCGGGACGGTTTCGCAAGATGATTTCAGGTTTGTTGCTGATGACGTTCGTTATCAACCTGACCGCGCTTTTCGTACCCATCTTTATCATGATGATCTACGACAAGGTGATCGGCTCCAAGTCGCTCGAAAGCCTGCCGTTCATACTGTCGGGTGTGGGGATCCTGGTGGTCACAGACCTTGTGCTGCGGAACAAGAAGGCGCGCGCGATGGGCGCGGTGGCGGGCAGACTGGACTACCTGATCGGTGTTGAGACATTCAAGCAACTGCTGTTTCTGCCGCCGATGTTTACCGAGCGCTCGACGGTGTCGGCGCAGCTTTCACGGCTCAAGCAGTTCGATTCGCTTCGCGATTTCTTTACCGGGCCCAGTGCAGCCTTCGTACTGGAGATACCGTATATCTTCATGTTTATCCTGGCCGTGGCGATCCTGGCGGGGCCGGTTGCCATTGTGCCCCTGTTGATGATTGTCGCTTACCTGATCGTCGGCATGCTCTTTCGCCCCCCGTTGCAACGCAAGGTAATGCGATCCGGTCGAGCCCGTACGGATAAGGAAAACATGTTGATGCAGACCTTCGAGGGCCGCAAGGAAATCAAGGCGATCGGGGGTGAGTCGGTGTGGCGCGAGCGCTTCCGCGAGGTGTCGGGCGAGGCGGTGCGATCCAACTACGACATCTTTGTCGCCAATGCACTGATGACCAATATCTCGCAGGCCTTGATGACGCTCAGCGGCATTGTCGTACTGGCCTGGGGTGCTGCGCTGGTGATGGAGGGTGCGATGAGCGTGGGAGCCCTGATTGCCACCATGACGCTGGCCTGGCGCGTCCTGACCCCGCTGCAGGGCATCTTCCTGTCGTACTCTAAGGTCCAGCAGATGGTCAAATCGGTGCGTCAGATCAACAACCTGATGAAGATGAGCGTCGAGAAAGACGAGAGTCATATCGAGCTGGCGAAGGAGGGTGGCAAGCCGGATCTCAAGATCGACCGCGTCAGCTTCCGTTACGATCCAACGCGTGATCCTGCCCTTCTTGGGGTGTCCTTCGATGTTGAACCGGGGGAAATGGTCGCTATTGTGGGCTTCACGGGTTCGGGCAAGTCGACTCTGTTGAAGCTTATCGCAGGGATGTACAAGCCTCAGGCCGGTGCGCTGTTGCTCGACGGCGTCGACCTGCGGCAGCTCAACGTGCTCGACCTGCGTCGGTCCATGGCTTACGTGCCGCAGGAAATTCGCATGTTTCACGGCACGATTGCCCAGAACCTGCGCCTGAATAATTCCATGGCATCCCAGGAGGTGCTGGAGCAGGCCGCGGAGAAGGCCGGGATACTCGACGATATCAATGCGCTGCCGGAGGGCTTTGATACCCGTATCGGCGACAAGACACTGAGCAAGTTTCCGCCGGGGTTCACGCGGGCGCTGTCTATCGCCCGGGCATTTTGCCGCAAGCCGCAGTTGGTGTTGCTGGACGAGCCCGGGGCATCGCTGGATAACGAGAGTGACATGCGCTTTATGGAACAGCTCAAGAAGCTCAAGGGCGAACACACGGTGGTCATGGTAAGTCACAGGCCCAGCCATATTCGCATTGCCGACAAGGCGGTGTTGCTGGACCAGGGGTCGGTCAAATTTGTCGGGGATCCCGAGAAGGCCATTGAATTGATGATGGGAGAAGAATAATGAACAGGGTCGATAACAGTCGTGAGGCCGCTAACAGTCCGGGACTGCCGCGCGCACGAGCGCGTTTTCTCGCCCAGGCGATCGAACTGGAAGAGGAGGGTGTCTCCGAACTGGTCAGGAGCGCCGTCTACATCATCATGGGTATGCTGGTGGCTGTTGTGGTCTGGATGTCAGTCACACGGGTCAGCGAGGTCACGATTACCAGTGGAGAGGTCGTTCCCGTTGGCTATATCCACAATATCCAGCATCTTGAGGGCGGCATTATCGGAGATATCCTGGTACGCGATGGCGATCGCGTGGAGAAGGGCGACTTGCTGGTGAAATTTGCACCGCCAGCGACGCAGTCCGATCTCGACCAGTTGAATGTGCGTCGTGCAACACTTGCACTGGACCTGGCGCGTCTCGATGCGCTGCGTACGGGCAACGTCCCGGTCTTCGACGACAACTTCGAGGCGTATCCCTCGCTGGTGAGAGAGGAGCGTGAAGCTCTGCGTATTCAGCGCGAGCGTAACGAATCGGAATTGAACGTGATCGATGCGCGTATCAGGCAGCGCAGCAGCGAAATGCGGCGCCAGAAGAACCAGGTCGTCGAGATTGAAAAAGAGTCTGAACTGCTGCAGCAGCAGGTCGATATTCGCAGTACGCTGGCTGAGAAGAACGCGATCTCCCAGACCGACCTGTTGAGAATGAAGAGTGAGCATGCCGCTTTACAGAGTGAGTTGAAGTCGGCGCGCGACGGCGTGTCAGTTGCCTGGCTTGCACTTGAGGAAGAGCGCAAGCGCCGCGAGGAAGTCGAGGCGCGTCAGCGCAAAGATATTGAGGACGAGGCTGCGCAGGCCACGGTCGCGCTCGCCGAGGTCGAAAGTGCGCTGGTCAAGGCCCGGGATCGCGTGGACCGCCTGACGGTTGTCGCGCCGGTTGACGGGATTGTTCAGGCCCTTGCGGTTAACACGATCAATGCCGTGGTCAAGCCCGGTGAGGTGATCATGCAGATTGTGCCGGTCGAGGATGAGATGATTGTCGAGTCGCGCCTGATGCCCAACGAGGTGGGTTACGTGCACAGCGGCCAGGTCGCCGAGGTCAAGGTGCACAGCTACGACTCGTCGCGTTACGGCACGCTCAAGGGCACTGTGCGTCAGATTTCGCCATCGACCTATCTCGACGAGAAGGCCAATCCGTACTACAAGGTCAAGGTGGGGCTGGACAAGTCCTGGCTGGGCGCCGCTGCGGGCGAGATGGAGGTGATTCCCGGTATGACCGTGCAGGTCGATATCATCACCGGTTCCAAGACCATCATGGAGTACCTGATGAAGCCCGTCACCCGCGGCTTCCAGAGCGCTTTCCAGCAGCGTTAAACCGCGCGCTCCTTCTCGTGGCTGCGGGCTAGGAACAGCCGCTGTCCACCGTTTATACTGCCGGGCACACTGGTGGTGCGAGACGGGACGGGCGCATGGCGCGAGACATTCAGGCAGTACTTTTCGATTTCGGTGGCGTATTCACCGATTCCCCTTTTCATGCGGTGGCTGAGTTCGGTGCGGATATTGGCGCCGACCCTGCGCAGGTGACCGCGATTGTGTTCGGCTCTTACGAGCAGGATGGCGACCATCCCTGGCACCGGCTCGAGCGCGGTGAAATCACCCTGGAAAGCGCGCGTGAGGAAATAGCCGCGCTCGGCGCAGGGGTCGACCTGGAAATCGACATTTACACACTGTTCATGAAAATGGCGGGGAATAACGGTGGGGCGGACAGCAAGGCCGCATTGGTCGAGCGGGTGCGACAATTGCGCGACGACCGGTACCGCACCGGGATCATTACCAATAACGTGGTTGAGTTCGGCGATGGCTGGCGCAGTCTTGTGCCCGTTGATGAGTTGTTTGATTTTGTCGTGGATTCCAGTAGCGTCGGGGTCCGCAAGCCCGATCCGGCGATTTTCCACATTGCGCTGGAGCAACTGGACGGATTGCTGCCGGACCAGGTCGTGTTCCTGGACGATTATCCGGCGAATGTAGCGGCTGCGCAGGCGCTGGGTATGCACACCGTTGAGGTGACCCCCGATATAGGCGCTGCGATTGCCGAACTCGATGCCTTGCTGGGTGTGAAGACCGGGTAGGCTCGCATCGCCATTTGTATACCCTTTAAACTTTTCTCAATGGAAAACCGTATGAAACGAATTATCAGCCTGGCGCTTCTTTCATTGTTGGTCGCCTGTGGCGATCCCGGTGCTTCCGGCAGTGGTGGCGTGGCGGAGGTTTCGAGCCGCGATCTCGCGCCAGCTGATGCGGCCCTGGCCGGCATCTACAATCGCAGCTGCCGCAGTTGTCATACCGTGGCCGCCACCGGTGCGCCGCTCACCGGTGACGCGCAGGCGTGGGCGCCGCGCATGGCCAAGGGTATGGATGCGCTGGTGACGAGTGTGGTCGAGGGTTTCAACGGGATGCCGCCGTTTGGACTGTGCATGGATTGCGATGTGGAGCAGTTCGAGGCGTTGATCGCGTTCATGGCCGAGGCGCCCTGAGGCATGCTCAGGCGGCGCAATCTGCTCCAGTTGCTTGTGGCCGCGGCGGCTGGCGCGACACTGGCGCCGGGCGTGCAGGGAGAGTCGGGTCGCTCGGGACGGCGCTTGCCGTGGCGGAATTGGTCGGGATCACAGGAATGCTATCCGCAGGCGCGTAAAGCCGTGGCCTCAATCGCCGAGTTGCAGAGCCTGGTTCGCGAGTCGACGGGGGTTATTCGCCCTGTAGGCGCCGGCCACTCCTTTACTGCCCTGGTGCCTACCGATGACACGATTGTGTCGATGTCCCGGCTCAGCGGGCTGATTGATCACGATGAAAATACGCTGCAGGCGACGGTCTGGGGTGGCAGTCGCCTGGGTGATCTGGGGCAGCCGCTGGAAGATGTCGGCCAGGCCATGATCAACATGCCGGATATCGACGAGCAGACGCTCGCCGGGAGTATTTCGACCGCCACGCACGGGACGGGCCAGTCGATCGGTTGCCTGTCGACCTTCGTTCGCGAACTGGAGTTGCTCGACGCGAGGGGGGATCTGGTCAGTTGTAGCCAGACGCAGAATCCGGAGCTGTTCCAGGCCGCGCGCGTCTCGCTCGGTGCGCTGGGCATCATTACCCGGGTAAAGCTGCAGAATGTGGCGCCCTACCGGCTGCGTCGCGAGGCGGTCTGGCGGGAGTTCGACGAGATCATCGAGCTGGCGCCGACGCTGGCGCGCGAACACCGCAACTTCGAGTTCTACTACATCCCGTTTTCGGGGATGGGTTTTACCGATGTGCACGACCTGACGGACGAGCCGCTTGGCTCTACCGACAAGATCGATGCAAACGATTCTGTCTACGATCTGAAGACGGCGAGAGACTGGCTGGAGAATTGGCCCCGGCTGCGGGAACTGGTGCTCAGCACGATCGTGAAAACGCTCGATGACGAGGTGACCATCGAGAGTTCCTGGAAGAATTATGCCAGCGAGCGGAACGTTCGATTCAACGAAATGGAATACCACCTGCCGGCAGAAAACGGGATGCTGGCGCTAAGGGAAATTCGCGAGGCGCTGGAGTCGCAGCATCATGAAGTGTTTTTCCCGATCGAGGTGCGTTTTGTAAAGGGTGACGATATCTGGCTCAGCCCGTTCACCGGTCGTGACAGCTGCTCGATTGCAGTCCACCGATACTACGACGAGGATTTTACCCCATACTTCAAGACTATCGAGCCCATATTCCGCAAGTATGGCGGTCGTCCCCACTGGGGCAAGCTCAACACACTCACGGCCGGCGACTTCAGTGCGCTTTATCCCCGCTGGAAAGACTTCGTAAACCTGCGCCAAGAGCTCGACCCCCAGGGCCGTTTCCTCAACCCCTACCTGAAATCCCTTTTCACCCCAAATTAAGGAGACGAATTAAGGGGACAGTTTACTTAATTAGGAATTAAGTAAACTGTCCCTTTAATTCCGGATGCCGGCAATTAAGTAAACTGTCCCCTTAATTGCGGAGGCGGAGGGTCAGGCCGTAGGCGGCCTGCGGGGCGGTGACGCCGGCGTAGCCGCCGAGTACGGGGATGTCGATGCCGAAGGCGTAGTAGTGCTCGTTGAGCAGGTTTCGGCCCCAGAGGCTGAGTTCCCAGGTGTTTTCGGTATTGGTCAGCGTCATGCGCAGGTTGAGCAGGTTGACGGCATCATTCTTCAGGACGGGGTCCAGGTCCTGGTCGAGGAAATACGCGTCGGTGAAACTGTGCTCCAGCCGCGTGGTGACGAGCAATTCGTCGTTGATCGGCCGGTCGTATTGCAGGTAGGAACTCACCGTCCACTGCGGTGCATTCGAGATGGAACGTCCGGCCAGGTCCTGGGTGCATACGGTGGAGAGTCCCGGGAACCCGTCCTGTGCGCCGTGTTCAACGTAGTACTGCTCGAATGACTGCTCCACCGTGCACTGGCCGTTGTCAAACTTCCTGTACCGCG
>CAYGOX010000031.1:0-19153 GCA_964351485.1 uncultured Halioglobus sp. | reverse complement strand
TCGGGGTCACGGTGAGGTTGTCGGGATTGTCCGCGGTCGCATCGTCGGGTGACACGAACAGCGCAGTGAGTGTGTCGGTACCTGGCACGTAGGCCCACACGGTGCCCTTGCCTGCCTCACCGCCGGTGGTGTCGATAAAGTAGATCACGCCGTCCTGGTACCAGCAGCCCTCGCCGCGCCGGAAGCTCGCACCACCGTTGGCCTCGCCCTGCAGGAACGGGCCGGAGCGGCCCACGCCCTGTATCTCGGGGAAACCTTCCACGGGCGGCACGAGTGCCTCGGGCCTGGCCACGGGGTCGGGCACCGCCACCCAGGTCACGGCGAACTCGTCGCCCTGAGCGACAGCGCGCAGGTCGGCCTGCGCGGTATCGGCGACCGCCAGCATCTCGAGGGTGCCGCCGGCCTCAAGCGAACCGATGCGCTGACTGCTGTCGTTGGGCGTGTAGCGATAGAAGCCGGACTGCGGGTTGTTGTCCTCGGTGAGATACACCCGCGAATCGCGCGGGTCGACAGCCACCGCCTCGTGGGGAAACAGCCCCATGCCGGTAATCGGGACGGCCGATGCCGGGCCCAGCGCCGGGTCGGGCACCTCGAAGACAAACCCGTGGTCCTGCGCGCCCAGCAGGCTGCCCAGCGTCATGGTCTCTTCACAGGTGAGCCAGCTGCCCCAGGGAGTCGGGCCACCCGCGCAGTTGCCGATGGTGCCGGCCAGGGTGGCAGAATCTTCAATCAACCGCCCGCCGCGCATCTTCAGCGCGGTGGTGCCGCCGCCCAGTCCAGCGACCACACCGGGAAAACTGAGTGAATCGTACACCGGCGCCAGTCCGTCACCGATCAGTGGCGATGGCGCACCGGGTGCGACCACAGCACGCTCGTGATTGCGGATCAGCAGGCACTCGCCCGCCCCGCCCGGCCCACTCACCACGGCCATGCCGTCGTGCCGGTCCGGCGTGAGCGTGCCGTCACTCATGATGTCGCCAGTCCAGCCAAAGGAAGCGTAGCTGAAACCTTCCGGTAGCCTCAACAGCGGCAGCCCGGTGGTGTCGTCGTTGACCGGCGCCAGGGGCCCGTAGGAGCTGGCGCGACTGGTTGTCAGGCGGTTGTCGGGGCTGTCGCTACAAGCCTGCAGGATGGGCGCCAGCGAGATGGCGATAGCGGACTTGCCCGCGCCGTCGACAAACTGGCGGCGCGAGAGCGATGGGAACCGGGTTTTGCGCATGGCGATGACCTCGTCGTTGCCCCGAGAGTGTAAGCCCCTTCTGTTACCACGCGATGAAGACGGCCTCTTGGGTTTGCACGCCCGCGCTCAGCCGCGCTTGCGGTCAAACAGCCAGATGATACCGAACACCGGCAACAGCAGCATCGGCACGTACGCCACGGCCTGGAACGACTCGACCGAGGCAAAGCGCACCGCCTGCTCCATCACGTCCGGCGGCAAAGTAGCCAGCTTGTCGGCGCCACCGGCGAATTCGGCCTTGGCGTTGTCGAAGATCGCACCCATGCGCGGCAGTACGAACTGAATCGCCATGCCGCCGGCGAATCCCATCAGGCCCAGCGCCACAGCGCCGCCGCGCGGAAAGCGCTCGGAGGTGATCGCCAGCATCGTCGGCCACATGTAGCACACACCGATACCCCAGACCGTGGCCGCACCAAACGCCAGCAGCGGCGAGTCGGCCAGGCTCAGCAGGTAGAGACCAACACCGGCGGCAAGACAGCTCACGAACATCAGGCCGATTGAAGAAATGCGGTCGACGATCGGGCCCGCGAAGTGACGCATGACGAACATGAGAGCGCTCACGTACACCAGCAACAGGATTCCTTCCATGCCGACAATATTTGACAGCGAGATATTCACCCACTGCCCCGGCGCCAGTTCAGCCGAAGCGGTGAAGTACATGCAGATCCAGAACACCCAGAACAACGGACGCTTGACCAGTTCACCCAGCATCTCGCTGTAGCTGACACCTTCGGCCACCCGTTCGGTCACCGGAAAGGCGGAGCGCGCAACCATCCAGGCCAGCGCCAGCGCCGGCAGGATCAGCACGAACATGTTCAGCTCCCAGGCCAGTCCGAAACGCGAGATCGCCACGCCGAGCAAACCGCCGACCACAATACCGCCCGGCCACCACGCGTGCAGGATATTCAGCCGGTGGGTTTTTTCCTCCGGGTACAACGCTGCCACCATCGGGTTCGACGCCGCCTCCACCGCGCCCCAGCCCAGGCCGGTGAGCAACAGACTCACCAGGACAATCGTCGCGACCGAGTCATCCACGGGCATGGAGGCCGCCACCAGCAAACCGGCCGCGCCGGCCAGATATCCCAGCGCCGACAGCAACAGCATCATCTTCATGCCGATCCAGTCCACCAGTGCACTGCCGAACAGGAGCGTCAGCGCAAACCCGGTAAATGTGATGCCCAGCGCCTCGCCCACCATCGCGGCCGAGTTCACCAGGTCGATCTTGTCGTAGATATCGGCTTGCAAATTCGGCGCGATATTGGCGCGCACGGCAAACCCCAGCCCGATCATGAAAATGGACAGGTTGCCCACGTGGTACAGCCGTTTGCGGTCGATAGACTCGTTCATGGGAACTCCCCGGTTACGTTATTGATTATTGGATGGGTCGATCAGCCTTCAAGGCCCAGTATACGCCGGTTGGCGGCCTCATCGGCGGCGCCGCCAGCGAAGTCGTCGAAGGCCTTGTCGGTGGTCCGGATGATGTGCCGGTTGATGAAATCGACACCCTCGGCCGCACCGTCCTCGGGATGCTTGAGGCAGCACTCCCACTCCAGCACAGCCCAGCCCTCGAAGCCGTATTTCGCAAACTGGCTGAAGATCGCGCTGAAATCGATCTGGCCATCGCCGAGTGAACGGAACCGGCCAGCGCGATCTACCCAGCCCTGGTAACCGCCGTACACACCGCTGCGCCCGTTCGGGTTGAACTCGGCATCCTTCACATGAAACATCTTGATGCGCTCGTGGTAGATGTCGATGAACGACACATAGTCGAGCTGCTGCAACAGAAAATGGCTGGGGTCGTACAGGATGTGACAGCGCGGATGGTTATCCACGGCCTCGAGAAAACGCTCGAAGGTCACGCCGTCGTGCAGGTCTTCGCCCGGGTGGATTTCATAACACAGATTGACGCCGGCCTCGTCGAACGCGTCGAGAATAGGCCGCCAGCGCCGCGCCAGTTCAGCAAAGCCGATTTCGACCAGCCCCTCGGGACGCTGCGGCCACGGGTACATCGTGTGCCACAGCAACGCGCCGGAAAACGTGACGTGTTCGGTGAGACCAAGGTTGGCGCTGGCGCGCGCCGCCAGCATGAGCTGGTTGACCGCCCACTCCTGTCGCGCCTTCGGGTTTTTGTGGACTTCAGGTGGCGCAAACCCGTCGAACTGTTCGTCGTAGGCCGGGTGCACTGCCACCAGCTGTCCCTGCAGGTGCGTCGACAGCTCGGAAATTTCCACGCCGCCCTCGGCGCAGATGCCCTTGAGTTCGTCGCAGTAATCCTTGCTTTGCGCGGCCTGCTCGAGATCGATCAGGCTGCTCTCCCAGGTCGGCACCTGCACGCCCTTATAACCGAGATCACCCGCCCAGCGGGTAATGGAGGGAAGACTGTTGAAGGGCGCCTCGTCGGAGGCGAACTGGGCGAGAAAAATAGCGGGGCCTTTCATCTTTGACATGCTGGTAGTCCTGTTCGGTGTTGTTGGTTGGGCGACAGTGGTAACGCCGCGCTAGTGTTCTTCAAACGCGTGCCACTTGCTGTCGCTCGCACTGGCAGCAACCGCCAGTTCGATAAACGTCATGCCGCGTACCGCCTCGGCGATGCCGGGACAGTCGGCAGCGCGGGCATCGGGCGCCTCGCCTGCCTCGAAGGCGCGGACCTGTCCGGCAAACGCGCAGTAGATATTGGCGAAGGCCTCGAGGTAACCCTCGGGGTGTCCCATGGGCGTGCGCGTATTGCACGCGGCCATGTCGCCGAGATAGTCACCGCCGGTGCGCAACATCTCGGTGGGCCGGTCGGGCCACTTCAGCCACAACGTGTTGGGTTCCTGTTGATGCCACTCGAGCCCGCCTTTTTCGCCGTACACGCGAATCGACAGCGCGTTCTCTTCGCCCACGCTCACCTGACTGGCGTTGAGCAACCCGCGCGCGCCGTTGTCGAAGCGCAGCAGGATCGCACCGTCATCATCCAGTGTGCGGCCCTCGACAAACGCGGTGAGGTCGGAACACAGCGCACTGATCTTGAGACCCGTGACATACTCGGCGAGGTTGGCGGCATGGACGCCGATATCTCCCATACAACTGCTGATCCCGGCCTGCGCCGGATCGAGCCGCCAGGCGGCCTGCTTGTTGTCCTCGTCTTCCTGGCGATCGGCCAGCCAGCCCTGCGGATACTCCACCACCACCTTGCGAATGGCACCCAGATCACCGGCGGCCACGCGCGCGCGGGCCTCCTTCACCAGCGGATACCCGTTGTAGGTATGGGTGAGACCGTACAGCAGGCCGGTATCGTTCACCACGTCGCGCAGCTGTATCGCCTCGGCAAGATTCAGTGTCGCCGGCTTGTCGCTGAGCACGTGAAACCCGGCCTCCAGCGCGGCTTGCGCCACCGGGAAGTGCTGGTGATTGGGCGTGACGATGGCGACAAACTGCATACGTTCATCGGCCGGCAGCGCCGCTTCTGACGCCATCATCGCCTCGTAGCTGTCGTACACGCGTTCCGGCGGCAGGTACAGCGCCGCGCCCGAGCGCCGCGAGCGCTCGGCATTACTGCTGAAGGCGCCGCACACCAGTTCGATCTCACCGTCGATCGCCGCGGCCATGCGGTGGACCACCCCGATAAAGGCGCCCTCCCCGCCACCGACCATTCCCATTCGCACTTTCGGCATACCTGTTCTCCCGTTGTCTTACGCGCAGCGCTACCGCTACAGGTATTGATTAACCAGATTTTCGTACCACTCCTGCTTGCCCGAGCGTGGCTGGGGCTCACCACCGGCTGCGGCGAGATCGCGCAGCGCTGCAAGGTCCAACTCGCCGCGCGCGAATCGCGCACCGTCGCCCGACTCAAAGCTTGCGTAACGCGCCTGCTTGCGTGCCAGGTAGTCACTGTCGTCGAGGCTGCGATGCGCGACTTCCAGGCCGCGCGCAAACGTATCCATACCGCCGATATGGCCGATGAAAATATCCTCCATGTCGATCGACTCGCGGCGCACCTTGGCGTCGAAGTTCAACCCGCCCCCGCCGAGACCGCCAGCGGCCTGCACTACCAGCATGGCGTGCACCGCATCGTACAGGTCCGTGGGAAACTGGTCGGTGTCCCAGCCGTTCTGCGGATCGCCGCGGTTCGCATCGATGCTGCCCAGCAGCCCGGCATCGGTACACATCTGCAATTCGTGGGCGAACGTGTGGCCGGCAAGCGTTGCGTGGTTGGCCTCCACGTTCAGTTTGAAATCACCGTCGAGACCGTGATGGCGCAAAAAACCGATGACCGTCTGTGCATCGAAGTCGTACTGGTGTTTGCTCGGTTCCATCGGCTTGGGCTCGATCAGGTAAGTGCCGGTAAACCCGATGCTGCGGCCGTAGTCGGCTGCCGTGCGCAGAAACTGCGCCAGGTGATCCAGTTCGCGACGCGAATCGGTGTTCAGCAGGCTGGCATAGCCTTCGCGACCACCCCAGAACACGTAGTTTTCCCCGCCGAGCGCCACCGTCGCGTCGAGCGCGGCCTTCACCTGCGCTGCCGCGTGGGTCACCACCGCGAAATCCGGATTGGTCGCGGCGCCATTCATATACCGCGGGTGACCGAACAGGTTGGCGGTGCCCCAGAGCAGTTTCATGCCGGTCTGCTGCTGGCGCTGTGCAGCCACCTCGACCATCGCCTGGAGATTGGCTTCGGAGGCCTCCACGCTGTCGCCCTCCGGTGCCATGTCGCGATCGTGAAAGCAGTAGTACGGCACGCCGAGTTTGGTAAACAGCTCGAAGGCCGCATCCATGCGCGCCCGCGCCGCGTCCATCGGGTCGTCCGGCGCATCCCAGGCGAACACCTGCGTGTCGACACCGAACGGGTCGCTGCCGCGCGCGCAGAACGTGTGCCAGTAGCACACGGCAAAGCGCAGATGGTCGCGCATGCTCTTGCCGGCGATTATCTTGTCGGCGTCGTAAAACTTGAAGGCGAGCGGGTTGTCCGAGCCCGCCCCCTCAAAGGGAATGGCGCCGATTTCGGGGAAATAGGCAGTCTGGGCTTCAAAGACTGTGTGGGACATAGGGATTGCTCCGGGTACTTGTCGTTGTATTACGGTTTAGTCAGGTCGGCTCGCCATACAGGCCCGCTACCGCCGCGGCGTGCCGCTGGTATTGGTGATAGGCCTCGGCGTACTGGGACACACGCTCTTTGTGCGGCGCAACAGCGCGGCGGTCGTCATAGCGCAGGTGATCGTAAACAATATCGGTGATCGATCCGCCCCGATGCATCCACAGCGCCTGCAACGCCGCGCCCATGGCCGCGCCGTGATCGCTCTTGAGCATGATCACCGGGCAGTCGAAGACATCCGCGATCATCTGGCGCCAGGTGGCACTGCCCGCGCCGCCGCCGGTCAGGCAGATCTGGGACACGTCGCAGCCCAGTCGGGTAAACGCTTCCAGACCGGAGCGCAACGCAAAGCTCGCGCCTTCCATCGCCGAGCGCATCAGGTTCGCCCTGGAGTAGTTGACGACATCCAGCCCGGCGACCATGGCCTTGCCGGCCGGCAGGTTGGGCGTGCGTTCGCCATTGAAGTACGGCACGGTGACAACACCGCCAGCGCCCACCGCGGTGCTGTCGATAAGCGTATCGACCTTGTCCACCGGCACAGCGAACAACTGCCGCGTGAGTTCCGTGGCAACCGTGCAATTCATGGTACACAGCAAGGGCAACCAGCCGCCGGTCGATGAGCAGAATGCCGCGAGTTCTCCCCGGGGGTCGATCACCGGGGCATCGGAGTGGGTAAACAGCGTGCCGGAAGTGCCGAGACTGATCGTCAGGCGCCCGCTGCGCACGGTGCCGGTGCCGATTGCGGCGAGCATGTTGTCGCCGCCACCGCCGGCAACCGGCGTACCGGGCGGCAAGCCGAGCTGGCGCGCCACGTCGTCCGTCAGGCGGCCAATCTGTGCATTGCTGGGCACCAGTTCCGGCAGGCAGGCGCCGAGATCGCGATCGTCGTCGATGGCCGCCAACAGTTCGCTGTGCCACCGGCGCTGCCGGATATCGAGGATGCCGGTACCGGACGCGTCACCGTACTCCATGACGCGCTCACCGGTCAGGTAGAAGTTGAGATAGTCGTGCGGCAACAGGACGGTGTGGAGTTGGGCGTAGCGCTGCGGCTTGTGTTTTTTCAGCCAGCGGATCTTGGGTGCGGTGTACCCGGGCAACACATCGTTGCCCACTTCTTCGCGCAGGCGGTCAGCCCCGCCAAAACGCCGCGTGATCTCGACACATTCGGCCGCCGAGGTGGTATCGCACCAGAGCTTCACGGGCGCCAGCACCGCGCCGGTTTCATCCATGGCCACCAGCCCGTCCTGCTGACCGGACACGGCAATTCCGCTCACGCGTGAGCGAATTTCTTCGGGAATGCGCGACAGGCAGTGATGTAAGCCTATCACCCACCAGTGCGCCATCTGTTCGCGCGCTCCACCGGTATCACTGATCAGGTCCAGCGGTGCGGACTCGGTGGAAACCACCGCTTCCCGCTCGGGATCGTAGACCAGTGTCTTCAGGCTTTGCGTGCCCAGATCAATTCCCAGGTACATCCAAGCGCCTTGTTATCAGTCGTTGTTCTTTACGCGTCAGCGCAGCATACTGGCTCGCGCGGGCGCTAGGCAATACGCACGCCGGAATTTTCTACAGCACTGTAATAAACGACGACCCGAGATGACCCGCTGGCGCCTGTTCACCCTCATAATTATTTTCGGCCTCGTCGCGCTCGCCGCGCTGTTTTACCTGTTCACCACCGGCAAGCTCATCGCCAGCCACGCAGCGGCCGACGCTTCGGCCAAGCCTTCATACACCGTGCTGTTTGTCGCCGGCCGCGACAGTCACGGCGAAGGCGAACACGAACACCGCGCCGGTGTGACACTGCTGGACGCCGCACTGCGCGAGCGCTACCCCGATATCGCAACACGCATCGTGTACGGTGGCTGGCCCGGCGACGACAGCGTGTTTGAAGGTATTGACGCGCTGGTGATGTACTGCGACGGTGGACCGTTCCACCCGATCAACCGCGACGTGGCGGCCTTCGAAACCCTCGTCGCGCGCGGCGTGGGTGTTGCGGCGATCCACTACTGTGTCGAAGTGCGCAAGGACAGCGAGGCATCGCGCGCCATGCTGACCGCGATCGGCGGCTACTTTGAAACGGGTTTTTCCGTGAACCCGCACTGGAGCGCGCGGTACACATCACTCCCCGAGCACCCCGCCACCGAGCGCGCGGCGCCCTTTGACATGCTGGATGAGTGGTACTTCAACCTACGGTTCGTACCGCAGCTGCAGCGCGTTACGCCGCTACTGCGTGCGATTCCTCCGCCACAGACCATGACGCGCCCGGACGGTCCGCACAGCGGCAATCCGCAGGTGCGCAAACTGGTCGCTGCGAAGGTGCCGCAAGTCACTGCGTGGGTTTACGAACGAGAAGACGGCGGTCGCGGTTTCGGGTACACCGGCGGCCACTTTCACCACAACTGGAACAACAACAATGCGCGCGCCATTGTAGTCGACGCCATTCGCTGGGTTGCGCAGGGAACAAGCGGGGACTAGAGCAGCGCGTCTATCGCCCTGGCCAGAATGAGATCGCGCGTGGAGATGCCCTGTGCATCGTGGGTGGTGAGAAAGATTTCCACGTTGTTATAGACATTGGACCACTCGGGGTGATGATCCATTTTTTCGGCGAGCAGCGCCACGCGGGTCATGAACCCGAACGCCGCCACGAAATCGTTAAATTTCAGCGACCGGTAAAGTTTTCCGTCGTGTAGCGACCAGTGCGGCAGTTGCTCGAGCCCCGCCGTTACCTCCTCATCGGTCAGTTTGCTGATTGCCATCAGTACACCATTGAGTGTGAACGTGTGCTTGCATCAGGGATTGCGCGCGAGCTGCGCCTGCAGCTTCGCCTTCATCGGCGTGACCCACTGCTCTTTGAGCTGGGGCGACAACAGGCCGGCATCCTCCAGATCATCGCAGAGCTTCATCTGGTGCGCCAGGTCGAACACGTCGAGCTGACGAACAATTTTCGCATCGGCATCGAGGGTCAGGAACGAGACGCCCGGCGTTTCAAAATACGACCCATCCGCTCGCTTGCCGGGGCCACGGTTAAGCCAGTGCGTGATCAGCGCATTGTCGCTGCCGGTGTAGACGCCCAGGTAGGGAAAGGTCCAGCCCTCCCAGCCGACCTGCATATCACGGCCGTAGTGTGTCGCCTTGATCTCGTCGATGCCGTTGGCGGTCACCTCCATGACGCCGGCGTACTCGCAGGTGTACACGCAGTCGCGCGCGTAGAGCTCATCGACGAAGAAAGTCCACTCGTTCGTGCGACTCGCCTCCTCGTGCGCGGCGATCAGTTTGTCGGCGGTAGCTCTCAGAGTGGATTCGCTGAGGGTGGTCATTGTTCGGTTCTCCGGGCTGGCGGCTTTAACTGTAGGCGTCGACGATCTGGGCGACGGTGGCTCGCACACGTTCACGCGGATAGGCCAGTTCGCCGACCTCCGGTTCGTACTCGACGGTCGCGTTGCGGCCGGCGTACAACATGACATCGGGGAACAGCGGGTGCTCATCTTCGGAGACCGGCAGGTCCTGCGGATTCCCCACAAGCTCGAAATACAGTTCCAGATAGCGCTTCCAGGTGAGGTTTTCGTCCCCCACCAGGTACGCGTGGCCGGATTTTCCTTTCGTAAGCGCATTCTCAATCGCGACCGACATCGACTCGCTGGTGATGTGATTGACACCGCCTCCAGGGGCTACGATAGGCACGCCCTCCAGCTGGCCCCCGGCGTACTGCACCAGCGCCGCCAGGTGCGGCAGAGCCAGACCTTCAACGTAGCCGAGAATAAACGGTGCGTTCAGCGAGCAAACCCGGAATGCGTCTGTCGCGAGCGCCCTGACACCCTCGTCAGCCAGGTGTCGCGACCGCACATACACACTGCGCTCAATCGATTCAGGCGCAACCTGCGGGTAATAGCTGCCGATATAGACTGCCGAGGAAATGCCTGCCGCACGCGCCCGCTCAAAAAAAGCCGGGATCGCCTGGACGTTCACTCGCTCGTAAAATGCCGCTTCATCCTCACCGGGCGGAAGCTGGCGAATGTCGGCGCCGGCTGCAAAGACGAGGTGGTCGAATTGCGCCAGCTCAGATTCCGAAGGCGGATTGTCGACGTAACTGCCGGTGATATGTGCCAGCCCCTGCAGGGCGGGCAGCGTGGGTTGCGTACGGGACATGATAGTCACGTCATGCCCTTTATCACTCAGGTGCAGGGCCGCATGCGCCCCGGTCAAACCCGTTCCACCCACAATCAGTATCGCAGCCATAGTCCCTCCTGGACTCACTATCGGGGCGTAAACAGCGGTCGCCCGAACCCGCGTGAGGCGCGGGTGTAAATCCCGGCGCCGGTTATTATGTCAATTATGATTGACTATTAGTCAAGCTAAATTTACCATCTTGCCATGAGCGCCGCCAGCCAACCCTCTTCGCTGCCCGAGCATGTTTACGAACGTTACCGGGACAACCTGCCCCGGCACCTGCTGGGACTGTCGAATTACCTGCAGACGCGGATGATGCAGACCCTACAGCAGGACTACGGGCACCCGGACCTGCGCCTGAGCTTCGCGCCCTACATCACCCTGGCCGGCGACGAGGGGATCCGCGTCAGCCAGCTGGCCTCCATTCTCGGCATTTCGCGCCAGGCATGCAATCAGGCCGCGCAACAGGTGGAACAGGCCGGCTATCTCAGCAGGGTCGCCGACCCGGATGACGGCAGGGCCAAGATACTCAAACTGACGCGCGCCGGTCGGTCGCTGCGACGCGACGGCATTCGCGCGGTTGCGGCGCTGGATCAGTCCTTTGCTGATGTGGCCGGTGTCGACAACATCCGCGATGCCAGTCGCGCGTTGCAAAAGCTCTATCGGGCACTGGACCTGTCCGCTGTCAGCGATCCGACCGAAACCACCGGCCTGGCCGGCGATGCCCTGGGCGCCCTGCTGCCACGACTGGCCGACTATATACTGCTGAGCCTCATGGAACTGACCCGCGAGAAAGGCCATGCGGGGCTGAAAATTTCTTTCGGGCAGGTGCTGCCCTTTATCGGCGCCTCCGGCGGACGCATACAGCAAATCGCAAGGCTACACGACGTGAGCAAGCAGGCGATCAGCGCCATCGCCATGGAGCTGGAAGAGCTGGGTTACCTCGAGCGTGAATCACATCCGTCGGATGCGCGACAGGTGCTGTTGCAGTTCACGCCCAAGGGCCGCGATTTGATCGCAGATTCGGTGCGCAGTGCAGAGGAACTTGAAGCGCTGTTCACTCAGATCGTAGGCGAGCGCGACATGGCAACCCTGCGCAAGGTGGTCCGCGACCTGCACCACACGCTGCAACCGGCGCACTCGGCCATGATGGGCGGCCCCAACGCGGCCGACACCGACCTGCGCCTGCTCGCGGAACAACTACACAATCAGCTGGGCGACACCGGCTGCCGTCAACTGGCCAGGCTGCTGGACGAGCGCACCGCACCGGCCGGCACCACGCGCAAATCTGAACTCAAGGGGGGAACCGCCGGATGAACGACATCCTGACGACGCTCTGGAACCACTACAACATTCTCGGTGCACTGGCCGCACTGGCCGGCATCGTCATCGTCAACAAGGTTGGCAAGTTTCTGGTGTTTTCCGTCCCCGCCCTGGCCCGCGCGCGTGAGCACAACCGCGCCGAGGACAAGATCAAGTGGGAAAAACCCAAGTACCCGCCGATGGTACGCGCGTCGCAGCGCGTCGGGCTGTACTGCAATATCGTGTTCTTTTTTATCCTCCTGCCGTTTTGCGTCAGCTTCGCCGCGCAACCGGTTTGGGAAATGCTGCTGGACATGTTCCTGATTCTGATGGTGTACGATTTTTTCTACTACCTGGCGCACCGCTTCTGGTTCCACGGCAACGGGCCGATGCGCCAGGTACACGCCATTCACCACCAGGCGCGCAACCCGACCTACCTCGATTCACACTACGTACACCCGCTGGAAACGTTTGTCGGGCTGGGCGGCTTCATGCTGACGCTGGTGCTGTTGAGCACCGTGCTCGGGCCATTGCACGTGGCGACGGTCGTCATCACGTTCACTATTTTTTACCAGATCAACCAGATCAACCACACGCACGTTGACCTGCCCTACTTTCCCTTTAAAACGCTGAGCTGGATTACCGCAAAGCACCACGTGCACCACGAAAACATGCACAAGGGCAACTACGCGACCATCACCCTGCTGTACGACAAGGTGTTCGGCACGCTGGACTAGCCCGCCACCATCCACCCGAGGAGATCATCAATAATGAATGAAGCAGAACGCCGCGCCCTGGGCGAAAAAACCATCAAGGACGTTTACGCCGGAGATGTCATCGTGCCGCCAGAAGGTCACGACTTCACCGACGTCATGCTCCGGCAGGTATTCGCGGAACTGTGGACGCGCGACACGCTGTCGATGCGCGACAAGCGCATTCTCCTGTTGGGCATCATCGCCGAAAAAGGCGAGACCACCACGTTCAAGATCCAGATCAAGGCCTCGCTGACACCGGCTCTGAGATTGGCTCCAACGCCTAAAAATCTGAAACTCACTTCGTAGTCCGCACCCGCGGCACAGCCTTGCGGGTTCAGGACACGCTACAAGCACATCCGTGTGCGCTCGGCTCGGCCATCCATGGCCTCGCACGGACCTGAACCCGCAAGGCTGTGCCACAGGTGCTGAGTTCGTACCAAAGATTCTGTTAGCCGGAATTACGTCTCGATCAAGCTATGCCGTGGGTGGGTGAGCGGTGTCGGGGCGTGCGAGGCCATGGATGGCCGAGCCGAGCAGCCAGGGATGGCGCTTTAGCGTCCCCGACACCGCTCACCCACCCACGACATAGCGTGCTATTGGCACTAACTATCCCGAACAACCCAGACAACAACCCAGCATCAAGCCGCAGCAGTCTCCGCCTTAACCTCAGGATCAAACGTGATCTTCATGCTCTTGATCCCGTTCACCAGGTTGGAACGCGTATAGCGGATCTCCTCGGCCAGCTTCGGGTTGCGCAGACGGGGAATGATCTCCTCGAACATCACACGCACTTCCAGTCGCGCCAGGTGTGTGCCCAGGCAGAAATGCTGACCGATGCCGAAGGCGCGGTGCTGGTTGTACATATCGGGCATGCGTTCGGGGCGGGTCACGTCGAACTTCATTGCGTCTTCGCCGAAGATGCTCTCGTCGTGGTTGACCGTGTGATAGTGCAGGATCACCTTGTCGCCCTTCTTGATGAGCTTTCCGCCGATTTCGGTGTCCTGCGTACACTGGCGGCGCATCATGATAAAGGCCGTGTTGTAGCGGATCATTTCCTCGGTGGCATTGGCGATCTTGTCGGGGTTGTCGATCAGGTACTGGAGCTGATCGGGATTCTCCATGAGCATCCGCATGCCGTGGCTGGTGACTGTGCGCGTCGATTCGTTGCCTGCGGCAATCAGCAGCAGGAAGAACCAGACGAACTCATCGTCGTTCAGCCCCTCTACCCCGCCGTGACCGCGCAGCAGCGCACCGATGATATCGTCCTTGGGATTGGCCTTGTGCTTTTCAGCCAGTTGCATCGCGTAGGCGATGACCTGCATCGAGGCAGCCTCTGCCACATCTTTGTCCGCTGCCATTTCCTCGTCCTGGTTGAACATCATGGCGTTGGTCCACTCGAAGAAATCCTTGCGATCCTCGGCGGGCACGCCACAGAGCTCGAGAATGGCCAGCAGGGGCAGTTCGGCGGCCACCTCCTCGACAAACTCGCACTCGCCACGGCTGGCGACGCGATCCACGATATTGCGGGCGTGTTCGCGGAAGCGCGGCTCCAGGGAATCGACCGCGCGCGGGGTGAATGCAGCGCGCACGATCTTGCGGTACTTGAGCTGCTTCGGCGGATCCATGTTGATGATCATCTGGCTGTGGATATCGCGGATTTCCTCAGGCGAATATTCCTCTGCCAGCGCGGTGCCTTGCTCACTGGAGAACCGCACCGGGTCCTTGGAGATCGCGTCGATCTCGTCGCGACCGGTCACCAGCCAGTACGGCATACCCTGGTAAGAGTCGTCCATCCAGTGGATAGGCCCTGACTGGCGAATCTCGTGCAGCACATCGTAGGGCATGCCGTCCGCGTAGGTGTCGGGGTCGATCATGTTGGGGAAATTGGCAAAGGGACACTGGCTCATTACAGGACTCTCCATGGGTCACACATCAGCTTTACCTAGAGACTAATAGCCATTAGTTTGGCTGTCAACAGGGTGTCTATCCGTACTAATTCACACCCCACCTCAGACGCTGGGCCCGGAGCGCCCCAGGACCAGGGCCAGTACGTCGCGCACGGCCGTTCGATCGAGCCACCACAGCGCGCCCAGGTAGGCTGCAGCGCCAATAAGCACTCGCCTGGCAAGATCCAGCCACGGGGCGAACGCATCGGCAGGGAGCGGGGGCAACGCCAGCACCACCAGGTACATGGCAACCCCCGCCACCACCGGCCGCCACAGGACCAACAGGTACTGCGCCAGCGGCAGGGTCGCCACGCGACAGGTGCGCAGCGCCGAGACCAGAAAGACCACCGGGTACATCGCCAGCCACGCGAACGCCAGGCCCAATGCACCCCACTGCGCACCAAACACAAAGGCAAGCACCATGAGCAGCGCCGCGAGCGCGAAGTTGGTGGCGCTGGTGCGCGGATGCCCTACCCCCCACAACAGTGGCGGAAACACATTGCCCAGCAGCCGGAACGGCATCACCAGCCCCATGACCTGCAACAGCGGCGCCGCGGGTACCCACTTGGCCCCGAGCAGTGCGGCCACCAGCGGCTCGGCCGTGCAACTGATACCGAAAAAGACCGGAATGGCGACGATGCTCATCAGTCGCGTGGCGGTACGCAGGTAGTCGCGCACACCGGCCATACTGGCCTGCGCGTGAGCCTGCGAGAACGCCGGAAACGCCACCGCGTTAAGCAGCCCGGTGACTTTGTGGATGGGCATTGCCGCGAGCTGGCTGGCCACAGCGTAGTACCCGAGCGGACCGCTGCCGAGCAGTTTACCGCCGACGAACTTGTCCGACTCGCTGAAGATGAACCACAGGCCGCGATCGAGGCTCACAAAGCCGCCAAAGGCGAGATGCGGTCGCAAACCCGCCAGCGAGAACCGGGGCCAGACCAGGTTGCGCGCCACCAGCGCCAGTCCGAACACGCGGGCCGCATTGGCCACGATCGCACCCCAGGCGAGCGCCCAGACCCCGTAGTCCAGCAGTGCAAGCGCCAACGTTGTGACGCTGCCCATGACCAGTGTGGTGAAGTCCACCACCGAGCGGTGCGCGAACGCCAGTTCCCGCTCCAGCGCCGACTGTGGCAGCGTTTCAAAAATCAGCACCAGGAACTGCACCGACAGCAGGCGCAGTACCGGCGTCAGGGCGGGCTCCTCGTATAGCGCTGCAATGGCCGGCGCCAGAGTGACCAGCGCCAGGAAAATGGCGAGATTGAGCAGGGTCACCAGGCCGAACACCTGCCGCCGCAGATCGTCGGTCAACGCCTGTGTCTGCACCAGGACGGCGTCCAGCCCCCAGGTATTGAGCAGGATCAGCCCCGACACGACCACCATGGCCATCGCCATAAGGCCGTAGTCCTGGGGATCGAGCAGCCGGATCACGACGATCGTGATCCCCCAGGACACCAGTTGCCCCAGTGCGCGCGCCGCCGCGCTCCAGCGCAGCGCAGAAACTACCTTGTGGCGCAGCTCCATCTGCTAATTGCGCCGCTGGCGGGCGCGGGGCGGTATCCGGCTCAGGGGGTAGCCTCCCCGGGGTTTTCCAGCGCGTACTGGCGATTGGCCTCGGACAGCGTGAACTGCCGGATGGCCTCGGCGTCGTCCGGCGTCAGGAACTGGCCGAAACCCACCATGCCGATACTGCTCAGGATGCCGTCGCGCACGATCTGCTGCCACAGGTTGTGGATCTCGGGCGGCGAACGGCGCAGGTCCGGGTTGACGCCGCCGGTGCGGAAACCGTCGCCGTGGCAATAGGCGCAGTGTCGCTGGTACATCACTTCCCCGCGATGCACCACCTCGGCGCTGGCGGTGACTGGCGCCGGTTTGGGCAGTGGCGAGTCATCGACTTGCGGCGGTGGCAGCGCGTGATCGCCGCCCAGCTTGAAGGCCAGGACGCGCGAAGTACGCGGCAGCTTCCACGCGTGGGCAACGGGCCCACCCTCGGAGGCAAACCCGCCGCTGATACCGGCCATGACGACAACATACTGCTCACCATCGATCGCGTAGGTAATCGGCGTTACTGCAGAAGTTTGCAGATCGGTAGACCACAGACGCTCGCCGGTCGCGGCATCGTAGGCGTTGAAGAGATTGTCTTCTCCGCCGTTGAACACCAGCTGCCCGGCGGTCGAGAGCGCCCCGCCATTATTCGGGCGGCCATCAGGCGGACTCCACACGGCGCGCTGCGCGACCGGATCCCAGGCCACCAGCTTGCCGGTGTACTGTGCCGCCATGATTTCATCGAGGTTGTCGATCTTCGGTATAGCGTTACCCATCCTATCGAAGCCGACATTCCAGTAGCCCTGCTTGGGTTTCATGTCCTTTTCTTCGGTCGGCTGCTTGAAGGCGATGGGAAACACCATCGTGGGGATATAGACCAGGCCGGTCTCGGGGTTGTAGGACATCGGCGGCCAGTTGTGCGCACCGGCATTACTGGGCAGCGAGATATTCTTGCCGTCGAAGGTGCGCGCATCAGGCGTTTCGATCGGCCGGCCGGTTTTCTTGTCGATAGCGCTCGCCCAGGTGGTCAGCGCGTAGGGCTCCGCAGAGATCAGCTCCCCCGTCACCCGGTCGAGCACGTAGAAAAAGCCGTTCTTGGGCGCCTGCATCAGCACCTTGGCGGTGTAATCCCAGGCGTCGCCGGGCGTCGTCTGGTAGTGCCATACGTACTGGCCCGTCTCGGCGCGCAGCGCGACGACCGACGCCAGAAAGAGATTGTCTCCGCCACCGGGGCTGCGCATGCTCTGATTCCAGGGGGCGCCGTTGCCCACGCCGATATAGAGCAGGCCCAGGTCGGGGTCGTACACCATCGAATCCCAGACGGTACCGCCACCACCCCACTCCCACCAGCGACCCGTCCAGGTCGCAGCCGCCATTTCCATAGCTTCATTTTCGAAGCCGTCTGCCGGGTTACCCGGTACGGTGTACCAGCGCCAGGCCTGCTCGCCGGTGTCGACGTTGTACGCCGTGACGTATCCGCGCACGCCCAGTTCAGCACCGCCGTTACCGATCACCACCAGGTTTCCGGCCAGGCGCGGCGCACCGGTGATGGTGTAGCTCTGCGAGCGGTCGGTGGTTTGCACCTCCCACAACCGGTTGCCGTTGTCGGCATCGAGCGCGATCAGCCGGCCGTCGTAGGCGGCGAAGATAATCTTGCCGTCGTGGTAGGCAACGCCGCGATTAACCGCACCGCAACAGCCCTTGGCGAGAAAAGAGCGATCGACCGCCGGGTCGTACGTCCATTTCTGTTTGCCGGTGACCGGGTCCAGCGCGTACACGATGGACCAGCTCCCGGTGACGTACAGGGTGCCATTCACCATCAGCGGCGTGGCCTCCACTCCTCGTCGGGTGGGCAGGTCGAATGACCAGGCCAGGCCGAGATCGGCCACGTTATCCCGGTTGACCTGGGCCAGTGCCGAGTAACGCTGTTCGCCGACATCGTTGCCGTGCAGGGTCCACTGCGTATCGGGCGCCGCGGCCGGGGTTGCCGCGCCACCGTCGCGTTCGACCGTGCCGCAGCCCGGTGAAAGCCCGTACAGTGCGGCGAGCGCCGCAACACCCAGCAAGTGTCGAAGACGTGTGTTCATCATGCGCAATTCCCATCTCGTTATGCTTTTCTGCCGACGGTGCCGGCGCTACTGCACAGTGTTGCGCAATTTCGCTTCACAGGCCAGTCATCGATGGACCGTGGGGCGGCACTGCCGGCTGACTTTTATCCTGTCGGTGGTAGCATACGCGCAGAACACAATAATGAAGGAGACAAACAGTGAGCAACACCACGCCCGGCGGCTATTCGGAAGACCAGGCCAGGAGGGACCCGTACAGCATCCCGCTGGAAGATTTCGACGTCGCCAACCCGTTCCTGTTTGCCCTGGATGTACAGGAAGACTGGTTCAAACGGCTGCGCGAAGAAGCCCCTGTGCACTACTGCGCAGACAGTTTCTTCGGGCCCTACTGGTCGGTCAGCCGCTACGAAGACATCATGACCGTGGACACCTCGCACGAGATTTACTCTTCCGAGCCCACCATCACGCTGCGCGACGCGGTGGAGGAGTTTCCCCTGCCCATGTTTATCGCGATGGACAGGCCTCGCCACGACGAACAGCGCAAGGTGGTCAGCCCGGTAACCGGCGCGGAAAACCTGCGCCGTTTCGAACCGATCATTCGCCAGCGCACAATCGACGTACTGGACAACCTGCCCGTGGGGGAAACCTTCGACTGGGTAGACAACGTCTCCATCGAACTGACCACCCGCATGCTGGCCACCCTGTTCGATTTTCCGTTTGAGGACCGGCGCAAGCTGACGCGCTGGTCCGACGTATCCACCGCGATACCCGGCCAGGGTATTATCGAACGCGAGGAACAGCGCTATGAAGAGTTGCGCGAGTGTCTGGAATATTTCACCGAGCTGTGGAACGAGCGGGTGAAACTGCCGCCGGGCAATGACCTGGTCTCGATGCTCGCGCACGGCGAGGCCACGCGCGACATGTCGCCACAGGAGTACCTGGGCAACCTCATCCTGTTGATCGTCGGCGGCAACGACACCACGCGCAGCACAATGACTGCGAGCACCTATGCCATGCACCGGTTCCCCGACCAGTTCGCCAAATTGAAGGCGAACCCTGACCTG
>CAYGOX010000030.1:0-19369 GCA_964351485.1 uncultured Halioglobus sp. | reverse complement strand
ACCTCGAGGAAGTGCCCGAGGATCCGTGGGGTCGTCCCTACCTGTACCTGAGCCCGGGTGAGAACGGCGATGTCGACCTGTACACGCTCGGCGCCGACGGCCTGTCCGGCGGCGAAGACCAGAACGCCGATATCGGCAACTGGCGCTCGAAAGAGTAACACCGCGCCCGATCACCGCGCGCCGTTCGCGCCGTCATGAACAGTCACCGGCCCCGCCCCCTGCGCCGCACGCGGGGTTTCAGCCTGCTGGAAATCCTGGTCGTGTTGATCGTGATCGTCATCCTGACCAGCATGGTGACGCTCACGGTGAGTACCGGCGGCGACGATGTGTTGATCGAATCGCGCGTGCGTACGCTGGCCGACGTCGCTCAGTACACGCTCGACGAGGCCCAGATGACCGGCGAAAACTACGGCCTGCGCATTGTCGAATCTTTCGAGGGCGGTGATCTTGTGGCCAGCTACCACTGGTACCGGCGCGAGCTGGATGGCTGGGGCGAACTCGGCGACGAAGTGTTCAAACCGGTCACGCTGCCGCCGGGCATCGAGCTGGATCTGGAATTACCCGACGCCCCCGTGGCCGAAACCTCCCTGGAAGATGACGAGTCCGAGCGTATCCTGCCGCAACTGGTGTTCTACGCCAGCGGCGAAATGACCGAGGGCGCGCTGAACGTCCGCCGGCGCGAGACGGGCGAGCTGCTGTGGCGCATCGAGTGGGATCTGCTCGGGCGTTTCGAGGTGTTGCGCCGTGGCGAACCCGCCCCGGAGGCACCGTTGTGAAGGCTCGCGGCTTTACGCTGGTTGAAGTGATGGTCGCGCTGGCCGTGGTGGCTATCGCGCTGCCGGCGCTGCTGGTCACGCTGTCGCGACAAATCGATGACACCGCCTACCTGCGCGACAAAACCCTGGCCCAGATGGTTGCCGCGAACAAGCTGGCCGAAACCCGGCTGGTGGTGGCCGCGACGCGCTCGCTGGGCGCGGGCAAGAGCAGCGGGGTGGCCCGCATGGCCGAGCGCGACTGGTACTGGTGGACCGAGACGAAGGCGACGCCGCTGGACAACTTCCTGCGCATTGAGATACGGGTTGCGCAGTCGGAACAGTTCAGGGAACAGCCGCTGTACACGCTCAATGCCTATATGCATTCAGATCGCGAGCCCGATACGGCGGCGCCGCAGCCTGGGAGCGGCACATGAGCGCGCGCGTCAGCCGGCCGGGCGGTTTCACGCTGGTGGAGGTGCTGATCGCCATGGCGATCACGGCGCTGGTGGCGGCGATCGCCTACAGCAGCCTGGCGCGCGTGATGGCCGGTGTGGAGGGCCTGCGCGAAAACGCCGATCGCAGCTACGAAATCAATCGCGCGCTGATGATCCTCTCGCGCGACCTGCGCCACCTCGCGCCGCGCCCGGTGCGCGACGAGTTCGGCGAGCTGGAGCCGGCCCTGCGCGGCGGCGAGCTCGCGCCTTTTCCGCTGAGTTTTACACGCACCGGCTGGCACAACCCGCTGGAGCACCCGCGCAGCAGCCTGCAGCGGGTCAACTACCGGCTTGAAGAGGAACAGTTGTGGCGCGATTCCTATGTCGTGCTCGACCGCGTGGGCAACACCGAACCGCGCAGCACGCTGTTGCTGGCCGGTGTCGAGGCCATTGACCTGGCCTTTCTGGGCAGCGCCACGGGCGCGCAGATCAGTCGCGAGGACGATGCGATCGATACCTCGCGGTGGCCGGAGAACTGGGCGGTGGACCCGGGCTCCGACCAGAGCGAACTGCGCGCACCCGAGGCGCTGGAAATACGGTTCAGGCTCACCGACTGGGGTGAGATCAGGCGGTTTTATGTCCTGCCGCCGCTCTGATCGTTTTTCCGGCACGCCGCAGCGCCAGCGCGGCGCTGCGCTGGTGGTGGCGTTGCTGGTGTTTGCCCTCAGCGCCTCGCTGGTGGTTGCGATGCGCGCGGAATTCAATCGCTACTACGTGCGCAGCGTCAACCTGCTGGAAGCCGAGCAGGGGGATGCCTACCTGCGCGGCGCGGAGGAACTGGCCGTGCTGGTGCTGTTGTTCGATTACCAGATCGACCAGCAGAACCAGAAACCGCGCGACGACCTCACCGAACAGTGGGCGGCGCCTCCCCAGCCATTCCTGCTGGACGAGGGGGGCTGGCTGCGCGGTGGGCTCGAAGACCTCGACCGGCGCTTCAATCTCAACACGCTGGCGCCGGACAAGCCCGATGACAACGGCCAGCGCAAGCGCACCGCACACCAGAAGCAGTTTATCCGCCTGTTGCAGTCGCTCGGCGAGGACTCGGTGTCACAGGCCGACGCCATCGCGATTACCGAGGCCATCGGGGACTGGATCGACAGCGACCGGATTCCTCTGCCCGAGGGGGCGGAGGAGGATTACTATGCCTCGCGCGAGCCGCCGCACAGCGTCCCCAATCGCGCCATGACCAGTACCACCGAGTTGTTGAGCGTGGCCAACGTGACCCCGCAGCTCTATCGCGCGTTGCAGCCTTTTGTTCGCGTGTGGCCCGCGGTGGTCGGGACCGCCGACACCACGATCAACCTGCACACGGCGCCGCTGCCGATCCTGCGTTCGGTCAACGCCCGCGACGACCTGACGCCCCTGAGCGAGGCCGACGCCCAGGCGCTGCTGGAGTACCGGGATGAGCAGGGGTTTGTCGACCGCAATGATTTTCTCGACCGGCTGCCCTTTACCGGCGACGCCGACAGCCGCGCCGAGGCCGGTACGCTGTTTGCCGAGACCTCGTCCTACTTCCTGCTGACCGCCGATGTCGAGGTTGCCGACAGGAACATGCGCTTGTACAGTGTGCTGCATCGTGACGGGCGGGATATCAGCAACCTGGTGCGATCAACGGGCGCGCTCTAGCGTCCGGTTTCAGGGGTAGTGGACGTGCAAAACACCGCGATAGTGCGACTCATCGAAGGCCGGCTGGCCTGGTATCCGCCCGGTGCCAGCGACGAGCCGCGCTGGCTCGACGACGAACTCGAGGCACAGCGCCTGCGCGGCGCGCTCGCCCAGCGCCGCCTCAAAGTTTGTTTCGCCGCCCCCGGCGCAGACGCGCGCATTCTCACCCTGCCGGTGACCGCGGCGGAGAAAAAGCACCTGGCCAAATCCCTGCCGTACATGCTCGAGGAGCAGGTCGCGGCGGACGTCGATACATTGCATTTTGCCCATGTTGCGCTCGAGAGCGGCTCGGTCGCGGTCGCCCTCGCCACCCGGCGCCACATGGACGTGTGGCAGGCCGCGCTGGAGCCGTTTGGCGGTATCACCCGGTGGGTGCCCGAACCGCTGCTGCTGCCGTGCCGCGAGGGCGAGTGGTGTGTGGTGGTTGAGCCGCAGTCGGCCATTGTGCGCACTGCGCAGGCACAGGGCTTTGCCGCGGAGCACGCCATGCTCGCGCCGCTGCTCGAAGCGGCGCTGGCGGGCGGTGAGGCGCCATCCTCGGTCGTCGTCTACGGCGCCGACCAGGACGCCGACACCGCGCTGCTGCCCGAGGCATTGCGCGAGCGCGTGCAGTGGCGCCAGGGCAACCTGTTTACCGCGATGTTGTTGCAGGACGAGATCGCGCCCAACCTGAACCTGCGCCAGGGCGCGTGGGCCCCGCGCCTGCCGCTGGGGCGCTGGTGGAAGTACTGGCGCGTGGCGGCGGCGTTGTTTGCCGTGGCCTTCGGTCTGCAACTGGGTGCGGATTACCTGGAGCTGCGCAATCTCGACAAGGACAACCTGGCGCTGCGCCAGGCGGTGGAGACCAGTTACCGGCAGGCTTTCCCGCGCGGCGCGGTCGTCGACGCCGAGAAGCAGCTCAGTCGACAGCTTGATGCCCTGCGCGGCACCAGCGAGAGCGGCGGCTTTGTCAGGCTGATGGAGCAGGTCGGCGGTGTGGTCGCGCAGATGCCGGGCACCAGCATCGCGACCATCAATTACAACGACAAGGCCGGCGAAATGCGCATGAACCTCGTCGCCGCCGATTTCGAGGCCGTGGAGGAACTGCGCAGCAAGATTAACGCCGCGGGGCTCGAGGCGACCATGGAAAGCAGCAACGCACAGGGCGAGAAAGTCCGGGCGCGTCTGCGAATCGGTGAGCGCTCATGAGGGAGTGGTTCCTGGCGCTGAACCAGCGCGAGCAGATGAGCGTGATGGCGCTGGGCGTCGCGGTGGTTCTGTATGTATTGTTCCAGTTTGTCTGGTCCCCGCTGGCGCTCAAGCGCGAGTCGCTGGCGCAGCAGAATACGGCGGTGGCCGAGTCGCTGGTCCGGGTCGACGCCATGGTGTCGGAGCTCAAGGCCCTGCGCGACAGCGGCGCGGGCGCCGGCACGCGGCGCAACCTCACCCGCTTGATCAACCAGTCGACCGCGCGCCTGGAGCTGCCGGTGAGCCGTTTGCAGCCCAACAGTCGCGGTGAAATCCAGGTGCGCCTGGAAAACGCGGCCTTCGACGATTTGCTCAAGTGGCTCCACGAGATGGAGTACCGCGAGGGCCTGCTGGTGCGCGAGGTGTCCATTACCCAGGGCGGGGCGACCGGTCGTGTGAATGCCACGGTGCGGATGGCGCAGGCCGGGTAGATGGTTCTCACGCGCATCCTGCCGGCACTGGTCCTGGTGCTGGTTCTCGTTTACAGCCTGCTAGCCGCTGCCCCGGCGCGGCTCATCGCGCGCGTGATTCCCGCCGACGATGTTGTGCTCACCGGCCTGTCCGGCACCGTATGGGACGGGCGCGCGAGCCGCGCGCTCGTGAAGATTCCGAGCGGTTTCCTGCATCTTGGCGCGCTGCGCTGGACCCTGAAGCCACTTTCGTTGCTGACCTTGTCGCCCGCAGTAGAACTGCGCAGTGACTGGGGCGGGCAGCGCCTGCGCGGCACTGTGAGCGTGGAGGGCGAGGGGCATTATTCGCTCGAGGCCGTCGAGGGTCGCGTGGCCGCCGACCTGCTGCGCCAGTTTGCACCGCTGGCGCTGGGCGGCACCTTCGATTTACAACTGGCCGAACTGGAAATTCGCGAGAACCTGCCGTACAGCGGCAGCGGGCGGCTGGTATGGGAGCGCGCCAACTGGCAGTCGCCGCGCGGTCCGGTGGCGCTGGGCACCTACGCACTGGATTTTGGCCAGGCGCCGGGCGAACCGCTGCTGGGCAATGTGTTGACCCTCTCGGGTCCGCTGGAGGCGCAGGGCCGGGTCGAACTCGACGGCCGGCGCTACCTGGTGGATATCCTGGTGAGCAGCCAGGAACGGCTCGACCCACAGTTGCAGGAGGCGCTCGCCCTGATGGCCACACCCGAAGGTGACGGTTACCGCCTGCGCCTGGAGGCACAATTCTAGCTGGTTTAGCTGCGTTGACCGCGTGTGCGCCGGGTAGTGGCGCGGTGACGTATAATGCGGCGATTCGACAAACGTAATACCGGGAACAAGCAATGAGCGATTCAGATTTCAAAAAGTACGAGTGCGTAATCTGCGGCTTTATCTATGACGAGGCCGAGGGACTGCCCGATGACGGCATTCCTCCGGGCACGCGCTGGGAAGATATCCCGGAAGACTGGGAGTGCCCGGACTGCGGGATCTCCAAGATGGATTTTGACCTCTACGAAGAGTAACCCCTGCGGAGTGCGCCATGAGCAGCGCGCCTGAACGTCTCCAGCGCCTGCGCCGGCACATGGCCGAGGTGGGCGTCGACGCGCTGCTGGTACCGCGCGCCGACGAGTACCTGGGCGAATACATCCCCGAACGCAACGAACGCCTGCACTGGCTCACCGGCTTTACCGGTTCGGCCGGTATCGCGATCGTGCTGCGCGAGCGCGCCGCCCTGTTTGTCGACGGCCGGTACACCGTGCAGGTGCGCCAGCAGGTGGATCCCGCGCTGTTTTCTTTCCTGCACCTGGTCGACACGCCCCAGGTGCCCTGGCTGATCGACTCCCTGCCGTCGGGCGCAAGCATCGGTTTCGATCCGCGCCTGCACACGCTGGCCTGGTACCGGCAGGCGCACCGGACGCTGGCGGACGCGGAGATTGCGCTGGTGCCACTGGATCACAATCCCATTGATGTCTGCTGGACTGACAGGCCCGCAGCGCAGTTTGGCACCGCGTTGCTGCTCAATGATGCGGTGACCGGGGAGCCGAGCGGCGCCAAACGCGCCCGGCTGGGTGAGACGATCGCGGGGCGCGGCGCCGATGCGGCCCTGGTGTTCCAGCCCGACGCGGTGAGCTGGTTGCTCAACGTGCGCGGCACCGACATGCCCCAGCTTCCGGTACTGCTCAGTGTTGCCCTGCTGCACGCCGACGGCAGCGTGGATGTATTCGTCGAACCGGCGCGCCTGCCCCCGGAGTTTGACGCACACGTCGGGCCCGGTGTACGCGTGCATCCCGAGGCGGCGGTCGAGCAGGCCCTGGCGACACTCGCGGGCAAGCGTGTGATCGTCGAAGAGGGCGCCACCAACGCCGCTCTCGGGTTGGCGCTGGAAGCCGCGGGTGCGACAGTCGTTCCCGGCCAGGACCCGGTACTGCTGCCCAAGGCCTGTAAAAACCCGGTGGAACAGGCCGGTTCACGCGCGGCACACCGGCGCGACGCGGTGGCGGTGATCCGCTTCCTGCACTGGCTCGACACCGAGGTGGAGGCCGGGAGGCTGCACGACGAGGCCGCGCTCAGTGACAGGCTGCTGGCGCTGCGCAGCGAGGGCGCCGAGTTTCACGCCTGCTCCTTTGACACAATCTCCGCCGCCGGCGCCAACGCCGCCATGTGCCACTACAACCATCGCAACGGCACCCCGGCAATGCTGCCGCCGGACAGCCTTTACCTGGTGGACAGCGGCGGGCAGTACACCGATGGCACAACGGACATCACCCGTACCGTGGCCATCGGCGATCCCGGTGCCGAGGCCCGGCGGCTGTTCACCCTGGTGCTCAAGGGGCACATCGCGCTGGCCACCGCGCGTTTTCCGCGCGGGACCACCGGCACCCAGCTGGATGTGCTCGCCCGGCAGTACCTGTGGGCCGAGGGACTCGATTACGACCACGGCACCGGGCACGGCGTCGGCGTGTTCCTGAGTGTGCACGAAGGGCCGCAGCGTATCTCCAAGGTACACAACGGTATCGCGCTGATGCCGGGGATGATCGTCAGCAACGAACCGGGCTACTACCGCGACGGCGTGCTGGGCATCCGCTGCGAAAATCTGGTGATGGTGCGCGAGGTGTCGGGGACACCGGAAAAGCCCATGCTCGAGTTCGAGACGATCAGCCTGGTGCCCTTTGACCGGCGCCTGGTGGACGTCGCGCTGCTGCGCGAGGATGAAATCGACTGGCTCGACGCCTACCATTCGCGCGTGCGCGACACGATAGGACCGGCGCTGGACGCAGCGGACAGGGCCTGGCTGGAAAGGGCTACGGCGCCGCTGCGGCACTGAACATCGCCCGCGTTTTGTGTAGACTGCGGGCAATAACAGCAAAAAATCGGGAGTGACACATGGTCGCTGCGGGCGGGGCACACTGGTCTTCACGCTTCACTTTTCTCATGGCCTCGGTCGGCTTTGCCGTCGGGCTGGGTAACATCTGGCGGTTTCCCTACGTCACCGGCGAAAACGGCGGTGCGGCCTTCGTGCTGGTCTACCTGGCCTGTGCGTTCGGTATCGGAATGCCGATTCTCATGGCCGAACTGCTGATCGGCCGGCGCGGGCAGGGCAGTCCCACCACGGCCATGGGCACACTGGCCCAGGCCAACAACCGCTCTCAAAGCTGGCGCATCGTCGGCGGCATGGGCCTGCTGGCGGCCTATACCATCGAGATCGTGTATGCGGTCGTCGTCGGCTGGGTGCTGTGGTATTTCTTCAAGGCAATCACTACCGGGTTTGTCGGGGTGGATGCGGTGGCGGCCAGCGCGCAGTTCGACGCGGTGCTGGCGGACAACCTCGGGATGCTCATGTGGACACTGCTGGGCCTGGCCATCACCGGCACCATTATTTACGCCGGCGTGAAGGACGGTATCGAACGCGCCGTCAACGTCATGATGCCCACCATGTTCCTGCTGCTGATCGGACTGGCCGGGTACAACGTGTTCGCCGGCGGTTTCGAAGAGGCGATTACCTGGCTGTTCACTCCGGATTTTTCCAAGATCGATTTCAAGACCATGCTGGCGGCGATTGGCCAGGCGTTCTTCTCGCTCGGCGTGGCCATGGCCGGGATGATGGTTTACGGCTCCTACCTGCCGAAGTCGATCAACATCACCAGCTCTGTGTTGCTGATCGTGCTGGTGGATACCGGGGTCGCGCTGCTGGCGGGCCTGGTGATTTTCCCGGCGGTGTTCAACAACGGCCTGGACCCGGCCGACGGCGCGGGCCTGATTTTCAAAACCCTGCCGGTGGCGTTTGCGCAGATGCCCGGCGGTTACCTGTTCAGCGTGTTGTTCTTCGCCATCCTGTCGGTGGCCGGCATCACGTCGATGGTCGGTCTCGCCGAGTCGGTCAACGCCTGGCTTGAAGATCGCTTCGGTATGGCGCGCCACAAGAGCGCCCTGCTCGTGGTCGGTTCCGTGGCCGGCTTCAGCGTGTTCTCGATCATGTCCTACAACGTGATGGGTGACACCGGTTTCGGCGGCAAGAACTTCAACGACATCATGGATTACTTCTCCAACCAGATTCTGCTGCCGCTCGGCGGCCTGTTGATCGCCCTGTTTGCCGGCTGGGGGATGTCGCGCGCCAGCACACGCGACGAACTGGCCGGTATCGGTGAGGGTATCTTCAGCGTGTGGTATTTCCTGATCCGGTTTGTCGTGCCGCCCGCCGTCGCGATTATTTTCGTGATGGGCGTGTGGGGCTAGAGCACCGGGGAGAGCAGCCGCGCCGCGGCCATCAGCAGGCGGAACCACAGGGGGTGTTTGGCGATTTCCGCAGGGGTAACCTCGCGGCACTGCAGCATGTCCTGCTGCAGCATCCGCTCCACCTCGTCGGCAAATTCATCGCCTTCCACCAGCAGCGTAATTTCGAAATTCAGTCGAATCGAACGGTTGTCGAAGTTGGCGGTACCGACGCTGGCCAGGTCGCGATCCATCAGCAGCACTTTCTGGTGCAAAAATCCCGCGCAATAGCGGTAGAAGCGAACGCCCACGGGCAGTAGCTCGCGCGTGAACGCCCAGTTCGCCAGCCCGACAATCGGGCCGTCACTTTTCTCCGGCAGGATAATGCGTACGTCAACGCCGCGCAGCGCGGCCAGCTGCAGCGCTGAAATAATGGCGCGGTCCGGGACGAAGTAGGGCGTGGCGATCCAGACGCGCTCTTTGGCTTCCACAATGAGGTGGTGGAACAGCAGCCCCACCTCCTCGTAGTTGCTCGCCGGGTCTGAGGGAAATACCAGGACGCGCGAGTCGCCCCGCTTGGGTCGCGCAAAATCCCAGTCGACGTCCAGGTGCTGACCCGTGGCCCAGCGCCAGTCGGTCGCGAACGCCAGTTCCGCACCGAGCACCGATGGCCCCTCGAAGACAGCGTGTGTGTCGCGCCAGGCTCCCCGCTTCGTATCCAGGCCCAGGTACTCGTCGCCAACGTTGTGGCCGCCAATCCAGGCGCGCAACCCGTCGACCACCACGACCTTGCGGTGGTTGCGGAAGTTGAGCTGGAACGGGTTGCTCCAGCCCTGAGTGGTGTTGAACGGTGCCACTTTCACGCCGACGGTCTGCATCTGCCGCATCAGCTTCGAGCCGTCGAAGGGGCGGCTGCCGATTTCATCGAACAGCACGAACACGCGCACACCGGCGCGCGCCCGGTCCATAAGGATACGGCACAGGCGCAGGCCCAGCTCGTCGTCGCGCAGGATATAGAACTGGAAAAAAATGTACTTCTGCGCCGCTTCCAACCCGGTCGCGATGCTCTCAAAGGTGTGGTGGCCGTCGATCAGCAGTTCGACACGGTTGTGGTCGGTCGCGGGCATCCGCGTAATGTTGAACAGGCGGGTGCTCAGCGGGGTTTCCTGCTGCGGGCCGACCAGGTGCGCTTCGACCGCCTCGCCGGTGCGCTCGATCAGCAGCCGCGCCTCGCTCTCGATTTCCTCGCGCCGCTCCAGGTAGCCGGCGAACTTGCTGCGGCCGAAAATCAGGTAGGCCGGCACGGAAAACCAGGGCAGGGTGATCAGCGAGAGAACCCACGCGATCGAGCCCTGGGCGGTGCGGGACTTCAGCAGTGCCTCGAAAATACAGATGACCGCCGTGATGTACAGAAGTACCACGGCGAATGCGGCGAGCCACGCGTAGAGCAGGTCCGATTCCATGCCCACAGTCTAGGCTAAACGGGCTGTCGCGTGCAGCCCGGTATATGCGATCAGGCCGGGCCTGTGGGGATGTCCTGGAATGCCATACCCTTGTCCGCGCGCGGCTCCTGCGGCAACCCCAGGACCTGTTCGGCCAGGATGTTGCGCATTACCTCGTCGGTGCCGCCGGCCAGGCGAACGCCGGGGGCGAAGAGCACGGAATCCTGAAAGTGGCCGCGTTCGGGGCTGAGCGTTTCGTCCTGCACGATGCCGTAGGGGCCGAACATCTGGCAGGTGAAGTTGGCAATCTCCTGGTTCATCACCGCGCCGACCAGCTTGCCCATGGAGGCCTCCGCTCCGGCCATGCCGCCCCTGGCGACCGCGGTCAGCATGCGCATGTTCAGTGCCTTGAGGCCCGCATACTGGCTGTACCAGGTCGCCAGTCGCTCGCGTACCACCGGGTCGTCGGCGACGGGCTCGCCGCCGATCTCCAGCGACTTCACCAGGTCGAGGAACTGCGGGAAACCGGTTGGCTGCACGCCACTGATCGCCAGGCGTTCGGCCATGAGCACCGTGAGGGCGCCGGTCCAGCCGCCGCCAACTTCACCGAGGCGGTAGTTGTCGGGCACGATCGCGTCGTTGAAAAACACCTCGTTGAAATGCTGGCCGCCGTCCATCTGTTTGATGGGACGTACCTCGACACCGCTCTGGCGCATGTCGATCATGAACAGGGTCAGGCCGCGGTACTTGGACACCGTGGGGTCGGTCCGGGTGAGGACGACGCCGTAGTCGGAGTACTGCGCGCCGGAGGTCCAGATTTTCTGGCCGTTGATCTTCCAGTTGTCGCCGTCGCGCTCGGCGCGGGTGCGCAGGCCTGCCACGTCCGAACCCGCACCGGGTTCGCTGAACAGCTGGCACCAGACATCCTCGGCGCTGGCCATGCGCGGCAGCAAGTGTCGCTTTGCGTCTTCTTCGGCGAAGTGCATGATGGCCGGGCCGCAGTTCCCGATGCCGATGACGAATTGCGCGTCGCGCGTCTTGTAGTTGGCGACCTCCTGCGACCAGACCACGTCGTGCAGGCTGGTCAGCCCGGCGCCGCCGTACTCCTTCGGCCAGGTGAGACAGGCGTAGCCGGCCTCGGATTTTTTGCGGTACCAGTCCTTGGCTTCGATGAAGGCCGCTTCGCCCTCCATGCCGACGTGGAGATTGTCGGTGCGTTTTTCAGCGTTGGCGTCGAGCCACGCGCGCACCTCGCTGCGAAAGGTCGCCAGTTCCGGGGTGTCATTGAAATCCATTGCGCAATCTCCTCAGGCGACCTGCAGCAGGCGGGCGGCAACCCGTTCCTTCCACTGCGGTTGTGTGCCGATGACACCGGACAACAACTGTGCCCGGCGATAAAACAGGTGGCAGTCAAATTCCCAGGTAAAGCCCATGCCGCCGTGTGCCTGGATGTTTTCCTTGCTGGCCAGGTAGTACGCATCGGTGGCGCTGACGCGTGCGGTTGCTGCCGCCAGTGGCAGGTCGTCGGCTGCCTGCGACAGCGCGCTGGCCGCGTAGTAGGCGTTGGAGCGCGCCAGTTCGATCGCCACGTACATGTCGGCGAACTTGTGTTTGATGGCCTGGAAAGAGGCGACCGCGCGGCCGAACGCGTAGCGTTCCTTCGTGTAGGTCATGCCCATGTCCATCGCGGCCTGCGCGCCGCCGATCTGCTCAAACGCCAGCAGCACCGCCGCGTGGTCGAGCAGGGCGGGCAGGGCCTCGGGACCGGCCAGCCAGTGCGCCGGGGCGTTGTCGAATACCAGGCGCGCCTGTGAGCGGCTCGGGTCCATGCTGTTCAGCGTGTCCGCGCGTACGTGGTCGTTGTCCAGCGCGACCAGGCACAGCCCGTTCTGTCCGTCGCTGTTGGTCGCGGTGACAATGGCGATGTGCGCGATATCCCCGTCGGTGACCGGCAGCTTGGTCCCGTTGACTACACCGTCGCGGAAGGTGGTCGCCGGGGCGCTCGCGCCGAGGCCCTCGCTGTCGGCGAAAGTGCCGATGCAGTCGCCACTGGCCAGGCGCGGTAGGTACTGAGCCTGCAGGGCCGGATCGCCCCAGCGTACCAGCGCTTCGGTCGCGAGGTAGACGCTGGAGGCAAAGGGAATTGGCGCGACGGCGCGGCCCAGTTCCTCGGCGATGACGCACAGTTCGAGGCAGCCCAGCCCGAGGCCGCCGTGCTGTTCGGGAATCGCCATGGCGGTCCAGCCCAGTTCAGCAACCTGCTGCCACAGCGCCTGATCAAATGGCGCGTCTGCATCCATGGCGGCGCGCACGCGCTGTGGCGGGCACTCCTGGCTCAGAAAGTTCCGGGCCTGCTCGCGGATAAACTGCTGGTCCGACGAAAATTCAAGATTCATGGGGATACCTCCAGTAACGTGGTGCGCAGCGATTCGATATCGGCCGCCGAGAGCTGCAGCGCCTGCGCGGTGTAGTTCTCGAAGCTGCCCCACTGTGCATCGATTGCCTCGAAAGCCGCTGCCAGCCAGGCCTCTTCCACCCCCAGCAGTGTCTGCAGCTTGTCCGCGGCCTCATCGCCCTTGAACAGGCGCAGAATTCGCAACTGGTTCGCCCGCGCATCCGCGGCGTGCTGCTTGCTGGCCATGTAGTCGGCCATGACCACGTCCTGGGGAACGCCCAGTATGCGCAGCAGGATAGCCGAGGCGAAGCCGGTGCGGTCCTTGCCCGCGCTGCAGTGCCATAGCAGCGGCGCGCCCTCATTGGACTGCACGGTAGAGAGGAACTGGCGGAACTGCGGCACGAACTCTACGGCGAACTGGCGATTGGCGTCGATCATCATCCGGTCCGGGTCGAAGCCGTCGAAGTTGCCCGTTTCAATGCGTTCGATGAGTTCGCCGACCATCGCCTTGTTGCCCTCGTCGAGGGTCGGGATGTTCACAATGGCGAACGGCACCGGGTCGGGCAGCGTATTGGGTTCCTCTTCCTTTTCGAGCGCCGAGCGAAAATCCACGAGGGTCGTCAACTGCAAAGACGAGAGCGCTGCGAGGTCGGAGCGCGAGGCGTGGGCCAGCGTCCCGGAACGGTACAGTACGCCCCAGCGCACCTGGCGGCCGTCCTTTGTGCGGTAGCCGCCCAGGTCGCGGAAGTTGGGAATGCCCTCGAAAGCGAGCAGGCGGTGCGCTTCGCGCTGGGCGGCTTCGACCGTGACCGGCGGCACGACCGGGGGCGAGGGAATGAACTGGATTGTCGCGAACACCAGCAAGGCGAGCGCGAACAGGGTCCACAGGGTTTTCTTCATGGGTCTTATGCTCCTTTTTCCGGCACCGCGACGGCCCGGATCAACGATACAGCGAAAGTGCCTCGATGCGGCGGTCGATTTCCGCTTTCACCACCTGGAAACGCGCGTCGTCCAGGTTGTGGTAGCGATCCTGGAACGCCATTCGCATCATGCTTTCGGGCAGGTTGTCGATGGCGGGCATGAAATCCGATTCGGAGGCCGCGCCGGAGCGCAGGAAGGTTTGCACCTGCCGCGCCTGTTCGCCGGTGGCGGCGGTCGCCAGCGCCACGCCCGCGCGGTCGGCCAGCAGATCGACAAAACTGAAACCGCTGCCGACGTCGGCATCGTAGAGTTCCTTGATGACGCCGACCGCGTCGGCGAGGGTGCGCGAACCGGTCGCTGCCACCGCCGCGGAGATGGCGAAGTGGCGGGCGAGGTCGCCGCGGCGATGCAGCGTCCACTTCACATCGCGGTGGTGTCGGCCCAGGCCCTCATCGGTGCCGCCGATCACGCGCAGGATATTGGTGCGGCGCAACACGGTGCCCATTACCAGCAACAGCATGCGGTTTTCGGCGGCGGCATCGCCGCCTTCGCTACGAATGGCGGCCTCGTTAAACAGCGCTTCGAGCAGTATCTGCAGTGGCGCGGCCGGCCCCACCTCGTGGGAGATATCGGACAGCACGCGGTAGTAGGCGATGGCCCGCACGCGATCCTGCGGCGAGACGAAGTAATCGCGCCCGCGCTGCTCCAGGCGGCGCACCAGATCCCAATCCCAGCGGTAGACGAGTGTGGCCTGGGTCGGACGCAGGTGCACCGCTTCCAGTGCCTGACGCGCCTCGCCGTACTCCGGCCAGAAACGCGTCATGGCGGTATCGACCAGCCAGACCGCCGGTCGCCACACCAGCGCGGGCACCTCGTCGCCACCGAGCGTGAACGAGGCGATCTCGGCCGTACCGTCTGTTTCGCGAAGCGCCACCGCGAGATTGAGATAGTGCCCCACCGGGTTGGTGGGCAGGCGAAAGGTGTAGTCGAGTGACGCGTGGTCCTCGTCGATCACAATTCGCGTGTGCTGCCGGTACGCCAGCGGCAGTACGTGGCGGATGGCCAGGTTGAGGTCGTGCTGGGTCAGTGTGCTGGCGGCCACCTCGCCGGTGCGTAGCCGGTTCGGGTTGTTGGCCTTGGCCCAGACGCGGATGCGGGCGACGTCGTCGGCGGTCAGTTCCTTGTAGGGCGCCGCGACCAGTGCGGTGTCCTGCAGCGAGCTGACGACCCACACAACCGGGGCCAGTACCGCCAGCAGGAGAATGAACAGCAGGACAAACAGTACGCGCATGGATCGTGGTTCGGGTGACGCGCGTTACGCGTCTCCAACGACTCCCGATGCCAGCAGGGCGTCGATGTCCTGCCCGGTGTAACCGGCTTCGGTGAGGATTTCGCGGGAGTGCTCGCCCAGGCGCGGCGGATGGCGGTAAAGCGCCGCGGGCGTTTGCGAGAGGTGGCCGGGGTAGCGGACGTACCGCATGGTGCCGGCCTCGGGATGCTCGGCATCGAAAATGGTGCGGTTGTGCTGCGCCTGCGGGTCCTGCGCAAATTCGCGCACGGTTTTTACCGGGCCAAAGGGCACACCGGCCGCATCCAGCCGGGCCAGCAGTTCCTCGGTGGTGAAGCGCGCCATAACCTCCCCGATGGCGTCCAGCCAGGGCCCGAAATCGGCGACGCGTTCGCCGACATTGCGCATGCCCTCGCGCTCCATCAGCTCGGTGCACTCCAGCGCCTCGCAGAGACCGTTGAAGTGATTGTCCTGCAGCGCCATGCCGACGACGTAGCCGTCCTTCGTCTCGAAGGTCCGCAGCACGGCCAGCGGCTCGGGGTCGGCCATGTCGTTGGGCATGAAACTGTCTACGGGCATCAGGTCGGGCAGCGAGTTGGTGGCCCAGGCGTCGATCATGGGCACGTCCACGCGTTGTCCCTTGCCGGTGCCGCCGACGCGGTCGCGCGCATACAGCGCCGCCATCGCAACGCCGGCTGCGGTCGTGCCGGTTGTCTTGTCGACAATGGCGGACTGGATCAATTGCGGTTTACCGCCGAAGGGCATGCCCTGGATATGCATCATGCCGACCAGCCCCTGGGCCAGTGGATCGTAGGCCGGGCGGTGCGAGTAGGGCCCGGTCGGGCCGAAGCCGGTAATCGAAACGTACACGAGCCGCTCGTTCACCTCCTTGAGATCGTCGTAGCCGATACCCAGGCGATCGGTCACGCCGCCGCGAAAGTTTTCTACCAGCACGTCGGCCTCGGCGGCGAGTTTCTTGACGATGGCGATGCCCTCGGGATTTTTCAGATCCAGCGCCAGCGAGCGCTTGTTGCGGTTCATCTGCGTGTAAAAACCGGTCAGGCCCGCTTTCTGCGGCGGCGCCATCCAGCGCGCGACTTCGCCGTGGGTGGGCTCGATCTTGATAACGTCCGCGCCCAGGTCACCCAGTTGCTGGCTGCACAGCGGCCCGGTAATCATTGAGGTGATATCGATGACGCGTATGCCGGCCAGTGGTCCCGTGGCCGCTTCAGAAAGTTTGATGTCCATGTCGCAACGTCTCTCGCAGGGGGTGGCAAAGCACTCGATTCTACACAGTGCAGCGCCCGCGTGCGATCTGCGTTCAGATTTTGGTCGGGTCGACGACGCGCCGCACGGGTTCGGAGGGGTCGGACATGCGCAGCAGGGCGTCCTCCACCCCGGCCAGCCCGATGCCCTCGCCGAGCCAGGGCCTCAGGTCTACCGAGCCGGCAACAATGGCGTCGCGCGCCGCCAGCATATCCTCGGGCATCTCGCCGCCGGCGAAGTGAATCTGCAATCGCTTGTTCTGTGCAGTCGGCACGTAGATCTCTTCGGGGTCCAGGCAGTAGCCGCCCATGACGATGCGGCCGCCGTGCACGATCTCGACCACGATCGTGTTCATGATGCCGGCGCGACCAACACACTCGTACACCACGTTGGGCGCCCGGTCGCCGAGGTCGGGATGGGGCTGGTAGGGCGAACAGTCCCGGGGGTCGATGACGATATCCGCGCCCATGGTCCGGGCCAGCGCGCGCCGCCGGGCGTCGAAGTCGCAGGCGACAATGGGCGCGATGCCCTGCAGTTTCAGCGCCGCAATCACCCCCAGGCCGATTGCGCCGCAGCCGATAACCAGCGGGATTTCGCCGGGCGCAATGGCGCCGGCACGCGCGTGCTCAATACCTACCGCGAGCGGTTCGATCAGCGCGGCCATGTCGGGGCCCAGTTCGCGCGGCACTTCCAGCAGCAGATCCTCGTCGAGCAGCATGTACTCGCCGTAGCCGCCGGGGCATTCGTGGTAGTAGCCGACAATGCCGAACCCGTCGCCGAGGCGAACGCCCGGTACGGCGGTAACTACCGTACCGATGGGCAGCGGTCGCCGACTGCCGGGGCCGTAGTCCACGATTTCGCCGACAAATTCGTGGCCCATGACGATGGGCTTGTTGAGGTCGACGCCGGCGTAGGGGCCGTTGTTCTTCTGCGAACGCTCGACAATCGTGTGGCCGGAGCTGAGAAAGTGCGCGTCGGATGCGCACAGCGCGCAGCGATGGGTGCGCACGACCACCTGGCCCTGCTCAGGCGTCGGGTCCGGGAAATCGCCGACGTGTATCCGGCCCTGTTCCAGGATGGCTGCCTTCACTGCGACTGCCCCGTCATCGCGGGGCGCACCAGTTCGCGCGCCACCTCGATCATGCGCGTATCGATGCCGCTCGCGCGGCAGGCGTCTATCGCCAGCGACAGGTCCTTCTCGCCAATGCCGGCCTGGCTCACGACAAAGTCCCACTGTTCATCGGAGAGTGTCGCGCGATTGGAACGTGAACCGCCCAGGAACGCCTCGGTGACCGGTGTGAGGTTGCCGTTGGCGCGCGTGACCGCCTTGACGTGCTCCCAGTCGATCCCGTGGTTGTGGGCCATCTGGAACACCAGGTCACCGACCACCAGCTGCGCCCAGGTCATCATGTTGTTGGCGATCTTGAGCGCCATCGCGGCGCCACAGTCGCCCACGTGCAGTACGTCGGTGGAAAACGTCTCCAGCACGGGCAGGGCGCGGGCGAAAGCCTCGGCGCTGCCGCCGAACATGGTCAGTACGAATTTGCCGTCCGAGCCCAGCGCCGTGCGCGTGACCGGCGCATCCGCCAGTTCCAGGTTGCGCGCCGCCAGTTTGTCTGCGAGCGCGCGCACGCTGTCGACGTCGATGGTGCTGTGCAAAACGATCAGTGCGCCGGGCGCCGCCGCCTCGGCGACCTTGCCCGAACCGAACAGGACATCTTCTACCTGCGCGAGATCGCGCACGCAGATCTGAATCACCTCTGCGTCCGCAACCGCTGCCTGCGCACTGTCGGCGACGCGCGCGCTGCCGCGGAAGGATTCGCGCGTTGCCTCAACCACGTCGAACACCGCCAGGTCGTGTTCGCTTGCTGCGACGAGTCGGGCCTGGTCGCCCCCCATGGAACCGAGGCCGATGTAGGCTGTTTTCATGTGTCTTGCTCCTGTGTGTCGGATTTGCGTTTGCGGTTGGTACTGAACCACGCGATTGCGTCGCGCACGGTTTCCTCGATCGGTCGCGGCTGCCATCCCAGTTCTGAGACGATCTTGCGGTTGTCCATCGGCCCGAAGACTTCGGAGAGGAAAATGGAATCGCGGCGCAGCTTGAAGTCCTTGCGGCCGGTGAGGCGGGCCAGCCATTCGTTGAGGGTGGCCATAAAGTACAGCAGTTTCAGGCTGAGGGTGCGCGGCGGCTCCCGGCCCAGTTCGCCGGCGGCCATGCCATACAGCGCCTGCTGGCTGACGAAGTCGCTGGCCACGATGTAGCGTTCACCTGCGCGACCATAACGTTCGGCGAGCAGTGCCGCCTGCGCGGCGTCGCGGATGTCTACGGTCGGCGCGCTGCAGTCCAGGGCGCGCGGCAGGCGGCCGGTTGCCGCGTGCCACAACAGTTCGCCGTGGGGTGTCGGTTGCGTGTCGCCGGGGCCATAGGTGTTGGCCACGCACAGGGCGATGCCGGGAAAGTCGTGCTCGGCGCAGCAGGCCAGCAGCGTGTTTTCCGCCTCGACCCGCGAGCGGATATAGTCCGGGGCCTGGTCCCACCAGTTGTACGGCGTGTCCTCGCTGGCCAGGCCGTCCCGGTTGCTGCCGATCGTGGCGATACTGCTGGTAAACACGAAACGCCCGATATCTTCAGCCCGCGCCGCGTCCAGGGCGTTGGCCAGGCCCTGGACATTGCAGCGATACAGGGGCGCGGGATCGCTGAGCCAGGCGCGGGTGTCGACCACGCAATAGAACACGGTGCCGCAGCCGCGCATGGCCGCGCGCAGCGACTCCGGGTCGCCGACGTCGCCGTAACACCGCTCCACCGCGAGGTCGTCAATGGAGCGTGTATCGCTGGTCGTGCGGACCATGACACGCACCGGGCGATTCTGCTCACATAACTGTCGGGTGATATGACTGCCGACAAACCCGTTGGCGCCCAGAACCAGCGCGGGTTGTTGTGTCAGGGCGTCGTAGTGTGCGGTTTCAGGATTCATGGTGTTCCTTCACTGTTTGCGCCGCGCACCTGCTTGCACGGCAGGCCGAGAGCGTCGTGGGAGATAATAATCATTGGTTGACGAAAACGTCAACCAGTCAATATTATGTGGCGCGAAGCATGCGAGAGCGCAGTGGTTGTATGAAAGGGGTTGTCCACAGGTCTGCGACACAGGGTCCGGCGGCGCACGCGGTGCACTCGTTCGAGCACAACGTGGTGCGCACCCTGCTCGAGGTCACCGAGCAGTACCAGCAGCGCATCATGGCGGCGCTGGTGCGCGACTACGGGCACGACCTGAAACT
>CAYGOX010000029.1:14441-19424 GCA_964351485.1 uncultured Halioglobus sp. | reverse complement strand
TACTGCTGCATCATGGGGGTGTGGGCGGCGGCCTTGCCTGTTGCCGGTTGATTCAAAGCGGGCGGATTCCTGTGCCGGTGTTATCGGTTGCGTCGCGGGCGCGCGGATGGTGTCGGTGCGCGTCTCATCCGGCGGGCGTTACCTGTATCAGCGCGCCGTTCTCGGTCAGGATGTACAGCAAGCCGTCGGGCCCCTGCCGGAGATTGCGGATGCGAAAGTTGAACGATTCCAGCAGGCGTTCTTCCTCGGCTATCGCATCGCCGCGCAATGCGAGCCGGCTGATGGAAAACGATCGCAGGCCCGCCACGAACAGGTTGTTGCGCCATCCGGGCAGCGCCGCGCCATCGTAGAATGCCAGTCCCGCGGTGCCGATGGAAGGCACGTAGTAGTGCAGCGGCTGCGCCAGCCCCGCTTTCGCAGTGCCTTCGCCGATCTTGCCGCCGCCGTACTCCTCGCCGTAGGTGATCACCGGCCAGCCGTAGTTGGTGCCGGGCACCAGTACGTTGACCTCGTCGCCGCCCTGCGGGCCGTGCTCGGCAGTCCATATGACGCCACTTTGCGGATCGCGGGTGATGCCCTGCGGGTTGCGGTGACCGTAGGTGTAGATCGCCGGCTGGGCATCGGCCTGTGTCGCGAAGGGATTGTCCGGCGGGATCGCCCCGTCAGGCGTAAAACGCAGTGTCTTGCCCAGTGTGGTGGTGAGATCCTGGGCGAGGTGGCGGGAGCGCCGGTCACCCATGGTGATATGGAGGTAGCCGTCGGCAAGCAGCAGGGCGCCGCCGTAGTGAACGTTGGTCTTGCCGGCCGGTGTCGCTTCGAACACCAGTAGCGCGTCCGAAAGTGTGTGCCCGTCGAGGGTGAAGCGCCAGACACGCGTGGTGCTCAGTCCGTCCTCGAGTCGTACCGCCGCGCTGAGATACACCTGTCGGTTCGCGGCGAAGTCGGGGTGAACCAGGACATCCAGCAGGCCACCCTGGCCCTTGTAGTGAACCGCCGGTACGCCCGCGACAGTGTGGCGTTCACCGCTGGCCGCATCGAGCATGACCAGCTGGCCGGAGCGCTCGGTGACCAGCATGCGGCCGTCCGGCAGGAAGTCGAAACCCCAGGGGGTGTCGAGATCGTCGCGCAGGGCGCGAAAGCGGAAGGTTTGCCGCTGACTGGTCACCTCGGTAACGCCGTCCTCCACCGCGTAGTGATTCACGGCCATGTAGGCGCCCAGCGCGGTGGACTGGATGCGGTCGCAGCCGGCCAGCAACAGGGCGAGTAACCCCAGGGTGAATGCAGGTATTGTGCGCCGCCGTGTTGTTGCTGCGCGCGTCGACAGATCCGCGTGGTGACGGCGGACGCTCTGCGGGTGGGAATCCCCCGGGTTTTCGGTTGGCATGTTGTACCCCGCGCGGTTCTGGACACACAGTCAGCGCATTCTATTCGTATATACTGCGGAAGAAAATTGCGAGGTGGATGTTGCATGGCACACAAGGCGGTGGTGTGGGGCACGGGTAACGTCGGGCGACCGGCGATCCGCGCGATTCTGACCCATGATGACCTGGAACTGGTGGGCGCGGTGGTATCGGGCGGCGACAAGGTTGGCCGGGACGCGGGCGAGATCGCCGGCGTCGGTCCCTGCGGCGTGATTGCCACCGACGACTGGCGCGCGGTACTGGATGCGAAGCCGGACGTCGTGGTGTACACGGCGACTGCCGACACCCGGCCGGAGGAGGCCGGCGCCGACCTCATCGCCTGCCTCGAGGCGGGCATCAACGTGGTTTCCAGCGCGTTCTATGCTTTCCTGCATCCGGCATCGACGCCCCGCGAAGCACTTGCTCCCATCGAGGCGGCCTGCGCCGATAGCGGCGCGTCGCTGTTTGTCTCCGGGATCGATCCGGGCTGGGTCATGGATTTCCTCCCTGTCGTGGTCAGCGGTACCAGCTCCGGTATCCGCGAAATCCGGACCCGCGAGATCTTCAACTACGCGCTCTACGACCAGCCCCATGTCGTGCGCGAGGTGATCGGCTTTGGCGGCTCCATGGAAGAGACGCCGATGATGCTCCACGATTTCGCCATCGAGATGGTGTGGGGCCCCATGGTCCGGCTGGTGGGGGAGGCGCTGGGTCGGCCCGTCGAGTCCCTCAATATCACCGTCGAGCGCCTGCCGCTGGAGCGCACCATCGAGGTGGACGGCATGGGCACGTTCGAGGCGGGCACCCAGGGTGCCTTCCGGTTCGAGGTGCAGGGCCTGGTCGACGGACAACCGCTGTACGTCCTGGAGCACGTCACCCGCATCGACGACGAGTGTGCCCCCGACTGGCCGCGACCACCCGAGGGCAGTGGCTGCCACCAGGTGATTATCCGCGGTAACCCCGATATCCATCTCTCTGTTCACGGCAAGGACCACTACGATCCCGGCGCGGGTGCCGGCGGTAACGCCAGTGCGGCGGCGTGGCTGGTCAACGCGATCCCCGCCGTGTGCGCTGCCCGGCCCGGGGTGGTGACGGCCTTCGACCTGGCGCCGATTTCCGGCGCGGGTCAGTTACAGCGCGGGTGACTGGCCATGACTGACGAGAATCCGAACCAGGAGCCGGCACCGCAAGCGCCGGTGGACGTGGCAGACGCCGCTCCGGCTGTGGACAAACCCGATCCGCAGCGGCGCACCCGGCTGGCGCGTATCGCGGGGGTGCAGTGGCTGATCCTGCTGGTAAGCCTGTGTCTGTTTGCCGCTGCCGACAGCTGGACTGCGGTGACCGGCCTGACGTTTGCCGCGGTGCTGGGGGTTGTGACCGGGCTCGTGGCCGGTGTCGTGATGACCAGTGTGATCCACGAGACCTTCCACCTGCTCGGCGCGCAGGTGTCCGGCGCCGCGTACCGCGTTCCCGACAAGCTCGGCATCTTCATGTACGACTGGCAGTTCGACAAAAACTCGGTCGGCCAGTTTTTCGTGATGAGCTGGGCCGGGAGTGTCGGCGGTGCGCTGTCGGTACTGCTGTTGTGGAACGGTATTCCGCAGGATACGGCGGGCCGCGCGAGCCTCATCGCCGGCGCTGTGGCGGCGTTGGTGTACGCGGCGATCATCGAGTGGCCGGTGCTGTTGCGCACCCGGCGTTCGCGCGAGCCACTGGCCGAGCTGTCGAAGATCGATGAGACACTGCTGCTGCGCGCGCTTTACGGTGGCCTGGCCGCCGGCGCGCTGACGATCTACTGCGTGCTGGATTAGCCCGTTGCCGGCGATTGTGGAAAGGGCCGAATTATTCTGCGATCGAGCGGTCTGACCTGTCAGTAAGAGCGGCAACACCTGTCCAATCAACGGAGACCTGTCCATGAAGATCACTCTGCGCGCCGTTGGGGCGCTGTGCCTCCCCGTCCTTTTTTTTCTCGCACAACCGGCCCTGGCCGATGATGAACCGGCGCCGCGTATCGCCGTCACCGGGCAGGGCAGCGACGCCATTGCGCCGGACATGGCCATCGTTCAAATGACCGTGACGCGCGAGGGCAAGACGGCGCGTGCCGCGCTCGACGCCAATTCCGCAGCCATGCAACAGGTGCTCGCGGCCATGAAGGCGCAGGGCGTCGCCCCGCGCGACCTCCAGACGTCGAACTTTTCGATCCAGCCGACCTATTCGCGGCCGTCGCGCCAGAACGGCGAGCGCTTCGAGGCGCCGCGTATCATCGGTTACACCGTGCGAAATGGCCTGACGGTGCGGGTCCGCGACCTGGCGAAGGTCGGTACCGTGCTCGACGAGGCCGTTACCCTGGGCGTGAACGAAGGGGGTGGCATCCAGTTCACCAATGCCGATCCCGAGGCGTCGATCACGCGGGCGCGGGTGCGGGCGGTGGAAGATGCCCGGCGCAAGGCGCGCACCCTGGCCGAGGCAGCCGGGGTGAAGCTCGGAGCGGTGCTGTCGATCGACGAGCACGGCTACCACGCCTCACCGATGCCGGTCGCCCGCGCCGAGATGCGCATGGCTGCGGCGGACTCGGTCCCGGTCGAGGGCGGTGAAAACACGTACCGTGTAACGGTCAACATGTCCTTCGCGATCAAGCCCTGACGGGCGCATCGCCGCTGCCCGGTCCCCCTCCCGGGCAGACCTGTCGTCTAATCAGGCGGGTTTTTTCCCTTCGAACGCCGTGACCGCAATTAGTGGCTTTTTGGGCTTGCAATCCGGATTTTAACCACTGATTATACATACAGTACTTTGCTGTATGCAGCGTGACTGACCAAAGACTGGATCTGACCAAAGATTAGATCTGACCAAAGACTACAACTGCTATTACCACTGCGAGGGGTTACCGATGGATACGAACAGGGATGCAAACAAGGAAAAGGCACTCGAGGCCGCACTCGGCCAGATAGAGCGCCAGTTCGGCAAGGGCACGGTGATGCGGATGGGCGACCAGGAGAAGGTGGCCATCCCCGCAATTTCCACGGGCTCACTGGGCCTGGATATCGCATTGGGCATCGGCGGCCTGCCGCGCGGGCGCATCTGCGAGATCTACGGTCCGGAATCCTCGGGCAAGACGACCCTCACGCTCCAGGTTATCGCGGAGTCCCAGAAGCTGGGCGGTACGGCGGCCTTCATCGATGCCGAGCACGCCCTGGACCCGATCTACGCTGAAAAGCTGGGGGTCAAGGTCGATGACCTGATCGTCTCCCAGCCCGATACCGGTGAACAGGCCCTGGAGGTCGCCGAGATGCTGGTGCGTTCCGGAGCGGTCGATGTGCTGGTGGTCGACTCCGTGGCCGCGCTGACGCCGAAGGCGGAAATCGAGGGCGAGATGGGCGATTCCCACATGGGCCTGCAGGCCCGCCTGCTCAGCCAGGCAATGCGCAAGCTGACGGCGGCCATCAAGCAGACCAACTGCCTGGTTATCTTTATCAACCAGATCCGGATGAAAATCGGTGTCATGTTCGGTAGCCCGGAAACAACCACCGGTGTTAACGCACTCAAGTTTTACTCATCCGTGCGCATGGATATCCGCCGCATCGGT
>CAYGOX010000029.1:9873-14431 GCA_964351485.1 uncultured Halioglobus sp. | reverse complement strand
CCGCCATTCAAGCAGGCTGAGTTCCAGATCATGTACGGCGCGGGTATTTACCATATGGGTGAGGTGATCGACTGGGGTGTGAAGCTCAACCTCGTCGACAAGGCCGGCGCCTGGTATTCCTACAAGGGCGACAAAATTGGCCAGGGCAAGGCCAATGCTGCCAAGTTCCTGGAGGATAACCCGGCCCTGGCCAATGAGATCGAGCAGCAGATCCGCGCGCAGACCCTGGGCGGTCCTGCCTCGGATAAAGAGGCTGCAGAAGCCGATGCCGCTGACGAGGCGGCGGAAGCCAAGGAGTAATTGGCTGACGTAGCGCGCGTGTTGCGCGCTACGTTGCCAGTTATCGCATCAGTACAGGTCCACTCCTTTGGGCGCCGGGCACCACTTAACCCACACTCGCTCCCGGCGCCTTTTTTCTCACTTCACTACCCGGTTTTCTGATGATGACCGATCAGTCTGAGCCCTTGATCAGCGAGGAAGCTGCCGCAGCGTTCGAAGCGGTAAACCCGGTCGATATTCGTCTGGCCGCAATGAATCTGCTGGCGCGCAGGGAGCACGCCAGTTGGGAACTGCGGCAGAAACTGCTCAGGAAATTTCCCGACGCGGAACAGGTCGATGCTCAAATTGAGCGCCTGGCGCAGGAGAATCTTCAGTCAGACGAACGTTTCGCCGCCAGTTATGCGCGGATGCGGGTCGGGCGGGGGTATGGTCCGCGGCGCATCCGGCAGGAAATGCGGGAGAAGGGGCTGTCCGATTCCGCAATCGCCGATGCATTCGATGCGCTGGACGACGACTGGTTTGCCCATGCCCGGGAGGTCTATCTGAAAAAGTTTGGCAGTGAATCCCCTGCGGATATCCGGGAGCGAGCGCGTCGAACGCGCTTCATGCAGTATCGCGGCTTCGACAGTGACCAGATCCGGGCTTGCCTTAGCGAGTAAGCAGATAAAACAGTCGGCGAAGGACTATTGCGCCGCCCGTAGCGGTTTCAGCACCTCTTCCGTATACAGACGCAGACAGGCCCAGGCCTCGTCCAGCGGCATCCCGCCAATCAGCGGATGGATGGTCGCAAAAAAGTCGTCCCTGTCCTGATGGCGTTGCAGGCACTCCTGCGGCGTAATTATTTCGTAACGCTTCTCCTGCCGAAGTGCGTCGATCGAGTCACTGGAGAATTCCAGCGGGCGGTTGACGCCCTCGGTCTTCCAACTGCTGTACTCCACCACCTCGTTGAGGAAGAACTGTCCCAGTGATGACCAGGCCGCGTCGGGATCGCGGTGAATGAACAGCACGGAGAAATCCGCCGGCGGCGAGTAGATAAATCCCTCCTTACCGTAGTTTTCCAGTTGCTCGTAGTAGTACGCGGTCAATGCCGGGTCGGCGACGGGCGGCGAGAACGGCAGGCCCAGCCTGGCGGCCCGTCGCGCCGCGGGCCGGCTCATGCCGCCCACCATAAAAAATGGATGAGGACGCGAGTAGGGTTTGGGGGTGACGTTCACGCGTTTGCCGTTGTAGTCGAACGGTTCGTCCCCCCAGGCCAGCAGCAATGTTTCCAGCACGTGGTCCATCCATTTACCGCGCTCGGCGAAGGGTTTGTTGGCGATATGAAATTCGATCTCGCGGTAACCCATCCCGGCGATGAAGGTCAGGCGGCCCTGGCTGATCAGGTCGACCACCGCGATATCCTCGGCCAACCGGACCGGGTCATACAGCGTGGCCAGCAGCGCCATAATGCCGATATTGCACTGTGAGGTTCGCGCGGCGATGGCCGCGGCCATGGTCAGCGGCGATGGCAGCCAGCCATTTTCTGCCGCGTGGTGTTCTTCCACGTTGACGCTGCCAAACCCTTGTTCATCGGCGTAGGCCGCCATATCCAGTGCACACTGGTAACGCTGTGAGCGCAGCGATGGGTCAGTCTCGGCCCCTGTCAGGTTCAGGCGCAGGTTGGCATTGATAGCGTTGGTCACGGGTATCGTCCGGTTCCTGGTGTCGGGTGCTGTAGTGTACGGTGTCGTGCCGGTCGCGGACAGCGATAGCTGGTTCGTTTATGGTTACCGTTGCTCAACGATGACACCCGAATTGGAGGATGTAGTGAAACCAGCCCCGCTAGCTGTAGGAACAACCCTGTGGTCCTGGCGTGACATCGGCAGTGCGCAGTCGCTCTGCCGGCAGGCCGAACAGGCGCAGCGCATGGGCTTCGATTCAATCTGGTTGCCCGAAAATCACTTTTCGGGCCCCGGTGCTATTCCTTCGCCGCTGACGGTCCTGGCCGCCATGGCGGCGCGCACCGACCGCATCCGTCTCGGCTGTACGTCCTACCTGTTGCCCATACGCCATCCTTTGCAAGCTGCTGAAGAGGTGGCGGTACTGGACCAGCTGTGTGAGGGACGACTGATTCTCGGTCTGGGTCGCGGGATACAGAAGCCGATGTTCGAAGCCTTCGGTGTGAAAACCGCGGAGAAACGCGAGCGCTTCGCCGCCCATCTGGCGGTCATGCGCAGCGCCTGGCGCGGCGAGCCTGTACTGGATGCGCCGGGCAGTGAGCCGGTCCGTCTCGCGCCGTTGCCGGTGCAGCGGCCGGAACCGGCGCTCTGGGTGGCTGCCTTCGGCCCCCTGGCGCTGGAGCAGGTGGCCGGCCTCGGTCTGCCGTACCTGGCGTCACCGCTGGAATCGCTGACGACCCTCGTTGCCAACTATCGGGATTACCATGCGGCGGTTGCCACTGCCGGACATCCGCCTGTCACCACCATTCCCGTGATGCGCACCGTCCACGTCTGCGCGTCAGCCGCCCAGGCAGGCGCGTTGCGTGACGCGCTGGCCGACACGGTACCGCAGCGCATGCGCGCTAAATCGGGTGAGGTGGACGACTGGGCGATTATCGGTGAGGCCGGAGAGGTGGCCGAGAGGATCGGCCGCTATCGCGAAAACTTGGGGATGACCCACCTCGTTGTCCGCGCCGGGATACGGGGCGTGGACGAGCCCGCCCAATTGGAGAGTCACGAGCAATTGCTACGCATTTGCGCTGATTTATGACACTGGACAATCGGTATGCGCAATCGCAGAATGGGGCTGAACCCGGCTGATCGCGTTGTCATGTGATCGTCCGGGCTTCACCGCGATCGGTTCCACCTGACGGCCCGCCCGGGCCCATTCTGAAGAGGACTCGCGCATGACACTCTCACAAAAACTTTTGATATCTCTCGCTGTTCCCGTGCTGTTGATGCCTGGTCTTGCCAGTGCACTCACTGTGGAGGGCAGTACGGTTTACGGCCTGCCGGCCAACACCCCCTTCGTCCTGAAACTGGACAATGGCCAGACCACGGGCGTGACCTCCGATGCCCAGGGTCAGGTGACGCTCACCGACGAGGACGATGACGACGACAATACACTCTTCCTGTGGCCCGGCGGCAATGGCGATCTCATCAATGAGCGCACCGGCGAAGTTGTCGGTGAACTCAGGGGCGGCGTTTTGGGCGCAGCCGGTGTGGCGTGGATGGGCTCGAGTCAGCACGCGGTGCGTGGCTACGCCAACTTTGGCGTTGCCCGGCTGGATTTCACCGGCCTGGAAGCCAACGCCGACAACGGTCTGAATGATGCGTTAAGCCAGGGTTTTGACGCCTTCAGCGATGCCGACACCGATGCCACCGGGGGTGTGCTCGGCCTGGGGCTGCTGTGCGGTGACGAGGCCAATTGGGGCAACAAGGGCAGCGTGCTGTGGGGGCTTGAACTGACCTACCGGCAGTACGAGGAAATGGATGCCGTGATTGACGGTTCCCACCCGGAGTTTGGCTCGGTCCTGTCGCAGTCTACTTCAGAGGTGTCCTCGCTGGGTGTGAGTTTCGGTCCGCATATGTACCTGGCGGACAATTTCGCCGTCTACGGGTTGATCGGCTACACGTGGTACGAAACAGAGGATTCGGGCAACATCCGCCAGACTTCGCCCGATGGCAGTTTCTCGGCGATTGTCGGTTCGTTCTCTGAAGAGGATGTCGACGGGACCGGCACGTTCGAGGTAGGTGCCTCCTACCAGCTGACCGATCGCCTCAACGCCTACCTGTCCTACCAGCTCAGTTTTAAAGAAGTGGGATCGGCCAAGGCGGACCAGCCCCAGGTACTTGGCGCGGGCGTACGCGTCAGTTTCTAGTCGGCTGTTTCTAGCCTACAAGAGCGACGACGCAGCCGGTCATGCAGGTGGCCAGCAGGCCGGCGATCACCGACCGCGGCGCGAGGCTGAGAATATCGCGTGTGCGCTGCGGGCAGAGCGCTGTCAATCCGCCGATCATGATCCCGAGGCTGCCCAGGTTGGCAAAGCCGCACAGCGCATACGTCATGATGAGCTGGCTTCTCGCGCTCAGTGAGCCGCTCTGCAGGCTCGCCATGTCCAGGTAGGCTACCAACTCGTTAATGAAGAGCTTGGTCGCCAAGAGTTCACCCGCCGTGGCGGCTTCTGACCACGGTATGCCGATCAGCCAGGCCAGCGGCATCATCAGCGTGCCGAAGACGCCTTCCAGTGTTAGGGGTTGCGCGGTGCCGGGCACCAGTCCCAGCACCAGGTCTGCCAGGT